>JANXBX010000015.1 GCA_025060595.1 Synergistota bacterium
CAATATGGGCCCTCGCCGATACATAGAAAGAGCTTTAAGGGAGTGTTATAAGCTTGAGCTATGTAAAGTTAAACGCATCAGGGGAAGTTTTAAGTAGACTGGCTCCTCTTAAAGGGAAGGTTATAGAGGGTAAGGTTGTAGGAAAATCTGGTGATCTTCCCTTACTTGAGATTGAGGATCTTTTGTTTGCTGCTGAGAGCAAGGTTCCTCTTAAGGTGGGAGCTAAAGTCTCTCTATGGGTTAAAGGTATTTTTGGAGATAAGCTTCATCTTCAGCTTCTTTCGGAAGAGGAATTGGATGAGGGCTTTTTAAAGCTGGGATTAAAGGATACGCCTGAGTTTAAACTTGCTTATAGGATTTTGAAAGGTTTGGGAGTAAGCTTTGGGAGAAGGGAGGTAGAGCTTTTAGGAGAGCTTATCTTGAAAAGTAAGGATTTCTCCTTCATTATCGAAGGATTAAGAGCTCTTCAAGCGAAGCTTGGGGTATCAGCCTCTCTTATTAAACTTTTGCTTGTACTCGGTAGCCCGTTCTTTTTGAGAGAGATTCTATTAAAGCTTCTCTTTTATGGAGATAAGGACATAAGGAGATTTCTTGAGAGGATCATCCCCAGAGGGGAAAGCCTTTCAGCTGAGTCTATTAAGGGCTTTCTCTTAGAAAGCGGTATTCTGGAGGGCGATGAATTAATTGAGCTTCTTATTAGTAAAGGTGGAGCGGATGGAGCGAAGCTTCTGGGATGGCTTCTTCTTCCGAGAGTTTTAAGCCTTCCGCCGAAAGAGGGGGATTGGTTTATATACCTTTGGTTTCCAATCCTATGGGATAAAGGCGAGCTAGTTATTTCTTCTCTGAAAAAGTATAAAAGCAGAGAAGTGGATAAGAAAGAGGAAGGAGAAAGGTTTGAGCTCTTCCTTGAACTTAAGAGCCTTGGGAGGATAAGAGTTTTATTTTATCTTTTGAAAGGAAAGCTTTGGTTAACTTTGGAAGCTGAGGAAGAAAGGGTCCTCGCCCTTATAAGGAGGAATCTTTCAGATTTGCTATCCTCGCTTGAAGGGCAAGGGTATGATGTGGGAGGTTTATCCTCGCGTTCGATGTTAGTTGAGAGGTCTTTTTTTGAGGGGGAGGGATTGGATATAAGAATATGAGTGAGGATTTGAAGAAGGCTGCTGCCTTGAAATATGATGAAGAGAAAGATAAAGCTCCTAAGGTGGTTGCTTCAGGAAGGGGTAAAATAGCTGAAAAAATAATTGAGATTGCTAAAGAATATGATATACCTATATATGAGGATCCTGATCTTGTTGAGCTTTTATTAAAGGTAGATATAGGGGAGGAGATACCGCCTGAGCTTTATAAGGCAGTTGCTGAGGTTTTGGCTTTTATATATAGACTAAGGGGGTAGCTTAAAGGGTGAGATGTCTACCGGTTACGAAACTCGAAGAAGGGATGGTTGTGGGTAAAACTATATATACTTCTGATGGAAGGCCTCTTTTAAGAAGAGGCATAGTGCTTGACAAAAAACATATAGATAGGCTTAAGAGCCTAGGTATACCTGTAATATACATTGAGGAGGAGCCTTTGAAAGGAATAGATGTAGAGGATGTTATATTGGATAAAGTGAGGATGAACGCTGTTCAAGAGGCGCGCAGGCTAATGCTTAAGATAAGGAAGGAGCTTAAGTTTTACAATAAAAAGATTTCTGACTTGGATCTAAGTGAGGATATAGAGGGAATTAAAGGTGTTGTAGACTCCCTTATGAGGGAGGTATTCAGGACAAAAGAGGCCCTTTATAGCTTTATAGATATAAGGGGTTTAGAGGATTTCCTTTATGGACATATGGTAAATGTCACCGTACTGGGCATGATGACAGGGTTATCTCTTGGTTATAAGCCTGATAGGCTTTTCCCGTTAGGCCTGGGGTTATTCCTTCACGATGTAGGTAAGGCCATTTTAGATGATGCCGTTTTAGCTGATCAGAAGCTGCTTGGGGATGAAAAAAATCCCCTTATAATAAAGCATACTGTGGTGGGGTATGAGATCGTAAAGAGAATTCCGGGAGTATCTCTTCTTTCAGCTCATATTGCCTATCAACATCATGAAAGGCTAGATGGGAAGGGATATCCAAGGGGACTTTATGGATCGGATATCCATGAGTTTGCTAAGATAGCAAGCGTTGTTAACACTTACGATATACTTGTTTCAGGATCTCCCTTCCAATCTAGGGTTAAGCCAAATGAGGCTATCGAGATAATAAGAAAAGGTGTGGGAACCCTATTTGATAGAGATGTTGTAGAAGCTTTTCTGAAGAATGTAGCTATATATCCGGTTGGAAGCATGGTAAGACTCTCTACGGGTGAGATAGCTGTTGTTTCCCAAACTAAAAGGGGATTCCCTGATGCACCTATAGTTAGAGTGATAAAGGATTGGAGCGGTAACGACCTTGAGATACCCGTTGAGATAGACCTATCTATTCATGAGAACATAAAGGTTGAGGAGATGATAGAGTGAAAGAGAAAGGTAAAAGGGCTGAAGAAGAAGCGATAGCTTACCTTAAGAGAAAGGGGTACAGCATTCTTGAGAGAAATTACTTTACCCGCTTTGGCGAGATAGATGTAGTTGCTAAAAAAGACGGTTTTATAGTTTTCATCGAGGTTAAAAGTAGTGAGGCTTGGGATGCGGAATATAATATTACTCTCCATAAGGCTAAAAAGCTTTATAAGGCTGCTATGGTTTACCTCTCAAGGAAAGGTTTTGTTGATCTTCCATTTAGGTTCGATCTCATTGCTATAAACGGTGGTAATCTCAATCACTATGAGAATATCTTAGGGGAGGGCGGAGTCTTTGGTTAGCTTCTGCTGGACCGTGGCCTTTAACGGTCTTGAAGCTATACCGGTCAAAGTTGAGGTAGATGTTTCTAGAGGCTTGCCATCCTTTAATCTTGTAGGTTTGCCAGACACCGTCGTTAGAGAGTCGAAAGAACGAGTTAGGTCAGCCTTGAAAAACAGCGGTTTCTCCTTTCCGTCAAGCAGAGTTGTAGTTAATCTTGTTCCTGCTGATTTGAAGAAGGAAGGCAGTCATTTCGATCTTCCTATAGCCTTAGCTCTTCTTTCAGCCTTAGGTGAGTTACCCGAGCTTTCTGATTGGCTTGTTTTCGGGGAGCTCTCACTGAATGGGGAGCTTGAAAAGACAAGAGGAGCAATTTTAGCCGCCTCTTTAGCCAAGGAGAAGAACTTAAAGCTTCTTTTTCCCTTTAAAAACGCTTTTGAGGTCTCTCCAATAGCTTCTGGGCTTTCAGCTTATGGCGTTGAAAATCTATCGCAGGCCTTTGCATTTCTTAAGGGGGAGATGCTTCTTAAGGAGCTTGAGCCTACCGATTTCAAATCTTTACCAGTTGATTCTGAGTTTGATATATCTGATGTTAAAGGACAGGTCTTCGCTAAAAGGGCTTTAGAGATAGCTGCCTCAGGCTGGCATAGCCTGATAATGATCGGGCCACCTGGTAGCGGAAAAACTATGCTTGCTAAGATATTGGTTTCTCTTCTTCCTCCAATGGTTGACGAAGAAATAGTAGAGGTTTCTAAGATATATAGTATAGCGGGATATCTTAATAATGGTTTGATAGTGAGGAGGCCGTTTAGAGCCCCTCATCATACGATAAGTGAAGTAGGCCTATGTGGTGGAGGCGGAAGCCCACATCCAGGAGAGATATCCTTAGCTCATAGAGGGGTTCTTTTTTTAGACGAGCTTCCTGAGTTTTCAAGAAGATCCTTGGAGGTTTTAAGACAACCTCTTGAAGAAGGAAAGGTTAGCTTATCTAGGGCAGGATATTCCTTATCCTTTCCGGCTTGCTTTCTTATGGTTGGTGCTATGAACCCATGTCCATGTGGTTTTTTAGGTGACACGGAAAGGGAATGTAAGTGTTCCTCTCTGGCGATTAAGAAATATTTCTCAAAGCTTTCTGGTCCCTTGATAGATAGGATAGATTTACATGTGGAGGTCCCAAGGCTAAAGCCAGATGAGCTTGTATTTGCTGGTTCCGATGAATCTGAGACAAATGAGAAGTTAAGAGGAAAGGTTGCTTTTGCTTGGGAAGCTCAGAGGGAAAGGTTTTCTTCTCCCTTGAGATTTAACTCCATGATGACCCCTGATGAGTTGAAAAGGTTTTGCCCCTTAGGTAAAGAGGAAAAAGCCTTTTTAAGGAAAGCTCTAAGCGATCTTGGTCTAACTGCAAGGGCTTACAATAAGGTTTTAAAGGTAGCAAGGACAATAGCTGACTTAAGCGGAAGCCCCGATATAAAGGTGGAGCATCTTGCTGAGGCTTTAACTTTTAGGCTATTAGATAGAAGGGAGACACCTTGGACGATCGATTAGCTCTTTTAGGACTTAATTTGGTTGAAGGATTAGGACCAGTTAAAATCAGCTCTCTTATAGCCTTTTTTGGTTCACCTTTGGATGCCTGGAACGCTTCTTTAAAGGAAGTGCTTCAAGTTCCTGGAATAGGGGAGAAGATAGCTCAAGCTCTTTTAAAAGTTAAGAAGGAGAAGCTTCTTGAGAGGGAGCTTGAGCTAATGGATAAGTGGGGCATAAGCTTTTTAACCCTTTTAGACGAGGGATATCCTGTTCTCCTTAAGGAGATAGAGAATCATCCTCCTGTTTTGTACATTAAGGGTAGCTTAAAAAATGACGTATTGACGCTTGCTGTGGTCGGAACGAGAAAGCCTTCTCCTTACGGCAGGAAAGTTGCAAGGGAGTTTAGTAAGTTTCTTGCCTCTTCTGGAGTCTGTATAATCAGCGGTCTCGCTCGAGGGATAGACTCTGAGGCTCATAAGGGAGCTTTAGAGGGAGGAGGTACAACTTATGCAGTTTTAGGCTCTGGTATCCTTAATCTATATCCGCCTGAGCTTAAGGGATTGGCTGAAGAGATAGCTTCTAGGGGTGCGCTATTAAGTGAATATCCTCTTTTTACTCCTCCTCTTTCTGGAAACTTCCCTCGCAGGAATAGAATTATAAGCGGGATTTCAAAAGGGGTGTTGGTTGTTGAGGCTCCCTTAAAGAGCGGAGCGATGATAACTGTCTCTTACGCTTTAGATCAGGGTAGAGATGTATTTGCCGTTCCAGGTAGTATATACTCATCTAAGAGTGAAGGGCCTAATCTGCTCATTCAGCAAGGGGCTAAGCCTGCTTTAAAGCCTGAGGATATTCTGGAAGAATACGGAGTAAAGATGAGCTTTGCTAAAAGAGATGGTAATATTTTAGATATTTCTGAGGAAGAGAGGAGAATTCTCGATAAATTGCCTGTTGGAGAGGTTTTCCCCATCGATAATTTATTTTATGATGATGCTAATTGCGGAAAATTTGCTATAATAACTATGCTTGAGTTAAAAGGATATTTAAAGAGAGTTGAAGGAAACAAGGTTATTAGAGTTAAGTGAGGAGTTTAATGGATTCTCTTAGGAGGGAGATAGATATGGAGGAAAAATTTATAAGAGTGCTTCATGCGAGAGAGAGGTTAAGGCTCACTCCTGCTGCCGAGGGGATAATATATAAGGCAGTTCAGCTAGGGTTGTTGGATGAAAAAGATAGAGAGGCGCTCTTGGAGCAGATAATGTTTCTTACACCTGGCAAGTTTGAGGAGATAGATATAGAGGAATTGAGATATATAATGGAGAACTTTATAGAAGATGAGGATATGCTTACCATTCTTTTTGAGGAGGAGGGGCAAAAGAAAACCTTAAATTGAGAAAGGTTTGTGTTATCGGTGGCGGACTCGCCGGTAGTGAAGCTGCCTGGCAGCTTGCTAAAAGAGGAATTAAGGTTACCTTATTCGAGATGAGACCCCACCTTATGACTCCAGCTCATCAAACGGGATATTTCGCTGAGCTTGTTTGCAGTAACTCCCTTGGTGCCGAAGGGCTTGATACTGCCTCCGGGCTATTGAAGGAGGAGCTTAGGTTACTCGGTTCGGTAATACTTGAGTGTGCATATGCTTCTAGGGTTCCAGCGGGCAAAGCCTTAGCTGTAGACAGGGAGAGGTTTTCCAAACTTGTAACCGAAAGGATAAGCTCAAACTCTCTGATAGAAGTGGTACGAGAGGAGGTTAAAGAGGTTCCGGATGACGGTGAAGTGATAGTTGCCACTGGTCCGCTGACCTCTCCTTCCCTATCTGAGAAGCTAAGAGAGCTTTTAGGTTCGGAATATCTTTACTTTTACGATGCTGTTTCTCCTATAGTTACTTATGAATCTCTTAATATGGAGAGGATCTTTAAGGGGTCTAGATATGGAGTGGGAGAAGACTATCTTAACTGTCCTATGACCAAGGAAGAATACGAGGCTTTCTGGGAGGCTTTGGTTAACGCGGAGAGGCATCCTCTTCATTCTTTCGAGGATCCTAAGTATTTCGAAGGGTGTTTGCCTATAGAGGTTATAGCCTCTAGAGGGAAGGAAACCCTTCTTTACGGTCCGCTTAAGCCCGTTGGTTTGATAGATCCGAAAAGCGGTAAGGAGCCGTATGCTGTGGTTCAGCTCAGAAGGGAGAATATAGAGGGAACGCTTTATAATCTTGTGGGCTTTCAGACGAACCTTAAGTGGAGTGAGCAAAGAAGGGTTTTTAGAATGATCCCGGGCCTTGAAAATGCCGAGTTTGTCAGATATGGTGTCATGCATAGGAATATTTTCATAAACTCTCCGGTCCTTCTTGACCGTTCTTTAAGGCTCAAGAAAGATAGAAGAGTTCTTTTTGCTGGACAGATAGTCGGAGTTGAAGGGTATATGGAGTCTACGGCTATGGGGTTAGTCGCTGCCTTAAGTATCATTTCCGATGGGAATATTGAGTTTCCTGAAGAAACTATGATAGGTTCTCTTTTACGATACATAACTACAGCTGATCCTTGTAACTTTCAGCCCATGAACGCTAACTTTGGGATACTTCCTTCGCTTGAATTTAAGGAGCGCGACAAAGTGAAGAGGAAAATAAAACTTTCTGATAGGGCTATAAATACCTTGACAAATTGGTGGAAATGCTTAAAATATTAGCTTAAAATGGGGTTTGAAACAATTTTAGATGAATTTTTACGTGAGCTTGCCTTATTTAAAGGATTTTCGGAACATACTCTCAAGGCTTATTCTTCTGATATATGTGAATTTTTATCTTTTTTGGAAGATAGGTCCTTGGAGCTTAATAGATATACTCTTTGGGAATATCGGGATTACCTTTCCTCTCAAGGATATGAGAGAAGCAGTATAGCTCGAAAGCTTTCTTCGCTCAGATCCTTTTTAAGGTTTTTGAGGGAAAAAGGTTTTCTTAAGGAATCGCTTGAAAGGGTTCTTAAAAATCCGAGGATGAATAGATCTCTTCCGAAGGCTCTCTCAGTGGAAGAGGTGGAAAAGTTGATATCTTCGGCTTTAGACTCAAGAGAAAGAGCTATAGTTGAGTTTATCTATGCTACTGGCGTGAGGGTGGGAGAGCTCGTTTCCCTGAATTGGAGCGATATAGATTGGATTAATGAGATAGTGAGAGTTGTAGGAAAGGGAGGTAAAGAAAGAATAGTCCCTATAGGTTCGAAAGCTCTTGAGGCTCTTAAGGCCTACGGTAAGGAAAGCGGGATGAGTGGGCCTTTGTTTAAAAACAAAAATGGCGATAGGCTTACAGCAAGAAGCGTTGAGAGGATAATAAGGGCTATGGCTCTTCGGGCGGGCTTAAAGGGGCATGTTACTCCTCACGTTTTAAGGCACTCTTTTGCTACTCATCTTCTTGAAGGAGGAGCTGATCTTAGGATGGTTCAAGAGATGTTAGGTCATTCGAGCCTTGCCACAACGCAAATTTATACTAAGGTTACCTTAGAGAGAGTGAAGGAGGTGTATGAGCTTGCCCATCCGAGGAGTTAAGTCTACCACGATCATTGCTTTAAGACATAAGGGAGAGTCTGTAATGGGTGGGGATGGTCAGGTTACGATGGGAGAGATGATCTTAAAGGAAAGCGCTAAGAAGGTGAGACGCCTCTATGGAGGAAGGGTTCTTGCCGGTTTTGCAGGAGCCACAGCCGATGCCATGACTCTCCTTGAGAGGTTTGAGGGAAGGCTTGAGGAAAGTCAAGGTAATCTTTTGAAAGCTGCTGTTGAGATGGCTAAAGATTGGAGAACCGACAAGATCTTAAGAAGGCTTGAGGCTCTCTTGATAGTTATGGATAAGGAAAGAATACTTCTTATATCTGGTACGGGGGATATAGTTGAGCCTGATGACAATGTAATAGCTGTAGGTTCAGGTGGGGGTTATGCTCTTGCAGCGGCTAAGGCTTTAATTGCTCGCACTGATCTTTCGGCGGAAGAAATAGTTAGGGAATCTCTTAAGATAGCATCGGCCTTATGTATATATACAAATAGTAACTTTATAATAGAAAAGCTTTAAGAGAGGTGATCTATTTGTCTTTAGATAGCCTAACGCCTCGACAGATAGTTGAGGCCCTTAATAAATATATAATTGGTCAGGAGGAAGCCAAGAGGGCTGTAGCTATAGCCTTAAGAAACAGGATGAGAAGGAAATCCCTTCCACCGGAGCTTAGGGAGGAAGTGGCTCCTAAGAATATCCTTATGATAGGGCCTACTGGGGTTGGTAAAACAGAGATAGCTCGTAGACTTGCTAATCTTGTGGGTGCTCCATTTGTTAAGGTAGAGGCTACTAAGTTCACAGAGGTTGGATATGTGGGTAGAGATGTGGACTCTATAATAAGAGAGCTTGTTGAGGTTTCCGTTCAAATGGTTAAGTCGGAAAAGATGACTGAGGTTATGGAAGAGGCTCAGACTCATGCTGAGTTAAGAATTGTTGAGGCTTTGATGCCTGGGATGCGGTATTCTTACGCTGCTCAAGAGCCTGGAACCTATGAGCCTTCTGTTAGAGAAAGCACTCGCCAAAGGCTTCTTGAGATGCTCAGGAACGGTCAGCTTGAGGATAGAGTTATAGAGATAGATGTTGTTGATAGATCTTTGCCTAGGGTTGAGGTTTTCACCGCGATGGGAATAGAGGATCTTGGAATCAACTTTCAGGATCTTTTAGGGAACATATTTCCACCGAGGATGAAGAGGAGAAAACTGAAAGTTAAAGAGGCAAGGAAGGTTCTAGAGCAAGAGGAGGCTCAGAAGCTCATAGATATGGATGAGGTGGCTCAAGAGGCTATAAGGCGAGCTGAGGAGATGGGAATAGTCTTCATAGATGAGATAGACAAGATAGTAAGCAAGGGAAGCACCTATGGTCCTGATGTCTCAAGGGAAGGAGTCCAGAGGGATCTTTTACCTATAGTTGAAGGTTCTACGGTCATAACAAAATACGGCCCTGTGAAAACGGATCACATTTTGTTTATCGCTGCTGGAGCGTTTCACACGGCTAAACCGTCGGATCTCATACCTGAGCTTCAGGGAAGGTTTCCCATAAGGGTCGAGCTTAAACCCCTTTATAGAGAAGATCTTGAAAGGATATTGGTGGAACCCAAGAACGCTCTTGTAAAGCAGTATAAGGCTCTTTTAGCTACAGAAGGAGTAGAGCTCGAGTTTACCCCAGAGGCTATAAGTAAGATAGCTGAGATAGCCTATAGAGTTAATGAGGAGATGGAAAATATAGGGGCGCGAAGACTTCACACGGTTATGGAAAGGCTCTTAGAGGACATATCTTTCGAGGCTCCTGAAAGAAGGGGCACGAAGGTTGTCATAGATGAGAAGTATGTAGTTAATAAGCTCTCCTCTATAGTGGGGAGGAAAGATCTTAGTCAATACATCCTTTAAGGAGGGTGAAAAATATGGCCAAAAGTCAGGATTTAGGGGTCTTAGAGGAACTGTTACGGAAGGAGCGCAAAATAAGCAGGTTAGTCGAGCGTCAGGCAGGACGCGAGGTAGATTTTAAAGCTATAGCTGGAGTCTTAAGCGAGGTGATAGAAGCAAACGTATACATTTCTGATAAGGATGGAAAGATTCTTGGGTATGCTCTTTTAAACAACTATGATTGTCCAGAAGTTTGGAAGGTTTTGAAGGAAGGGATGTATCCAGAAGAATATAATGAAAAGCTTTTAAGGATAGTTGAACCTATGGTAAATCAGACTCCTAGAAGTGGACGTTGTTCTTACTTCTTTGATGTCGACTGTAAATATCCTAACAAGTTCGTTAGCTTCTTCCCTATAGTTGGTGGTAGTGAAAGGCTTGGGACGCTTGTTATCGCTCGCTTTGATAATGGTTTGTCTTTGGCAGATCAGATATTGGCGGAATATGGAGCTACCATAGTGGGTATAGAGATCCTTAGAGCAAGAAATGAGGAAATGGAAAAGATGGCTAGGGAGCAGATAACCGTTCAGCTTGCTTTAAGAACCCTCTCCTATTCTGAGCTCTCCGCAATGAGGAGGATATTTGAGAAGTTCAATAATAGTGAAGGTGTTGTAATAGCAAGCAAGATAGCCGGAGATATAGGTGTTACTCGTTCCGTGATAGTTAACGCTTTGAGGAAGCTCGAGAGCGCTGGTATAATAGAGACAAGATCGCTTGGTATGAAAGGAACATATATAAGGGTTATTACGCCTCTCTTTTTGAAAGAACTTAAGGTAAAGTAGCTAAAGGTGCACCATCTCCATAGCGAAAAATAAGAGGGAGGTGGTGCACTTGTTCTTTGATAAGACTACAAGGGTCCTTGAGAAGACCCTTAGTGCTCTTTCCTTAAGGCAAGAGGTAATAGCTAATAATATCGCTAATGTAAATACCCCTGAATATAGGAGAAAGGAAGTAACCTTCGAGGAAGAGCTGAAGGAGGCCCTTTCTCAACAACCTAAAAAGCTAAGGGGATATGTTACTCATCCTAGGCATATTCCTATACCTCAGCCTCAGCTCACCTTAGAAAGCGTCAAGCCAGAGGTTTGGGAAAGGGATGATCTATTTTTTAGAAATGATAAAAATGGAGTAGATATAGATTTAGAGCTTGCCGAGCTTGCCAAAAATGCTATGAAACATGCAGCTTTAAGTAGAACTTTAACTCGTAAATTTGCTATACTTGACATAGCTATAGGAAGGAGGTAGTCTAGGAAGTGAGGATGTTCAAAACTATAGATATAAGCGCTTCTGCATTGACAGCTCATAGGCTTTGGCTTGATGTTATATCTGATAATCTAGCTAATGTAAATACCACAAGGACTCCTGAGGGTGGTCCCTACAAAAGAAAAATGGTTATCTTTGAATCTCGTGAGCGCTCCTTTCCACCGAAATTTAGTATTTCTCTTCCTCCGTCACCTAAAAGGATCTCGGATTTTAAAGGAGAAGGGGTAAGGGTTAAAGAAATAGTTGAGGATCGGACGCCTCCGCGTCTTGTATACGATCCTAATCACCCCGATGCTAATAAGGAGGGATATGTGGCTTATCCTAATGTAAATGTTGTTAGAGAAATGGTAGATATGATAGCTGCAAGTAGGTCTTATGAGGCTAATCTTATGACCATAAATACTACAAGAAGCATGTTTATGAATGCCCTTGAGATAATTAGGGGGTGAAATTAGTTGGTTGAAAAGATAATTTTTTCTCTTGATAGGCTTGGCCTTTCGAGCTTAAAAGGAAAAGGTGAGGAGAAAAAGATCGAAGATTCTCAAGGCAAGGATGGAAGCTTTTTGAAACTTCTTGAAAGTGGAATAAAGAAGGTAAATGAGCTTGAGAAGGAAGCTGATAGGCTGTCTCAAAAGGCGGCTACAGGGGAGTTAGAGGATATTCATGAGCTTACTATAGCAGTTAGAAAAGCGGAGCTTGCCGTTAGGCTTCTTACCGAGGTAAGGAATAGAATAATAGATGCCTATGATAGGTTAACTAGGTTAACTTAAATTGCCATGTTCGAAAGGATAAGAAGCTTTATTTATTCGTTTTCCTCTAAGTGGAATGCTTTGTCGAAACCCCAAAAGATCCTTATTTTGGGGGCGGGTGGGGCTTTATTAATTTCCTTTTTGCTTCTTATTTTTTGGGCAAGGGAACCCCAATATGTTCCGCTTTTTACTAACTTAGATCCTAAAGATGCTTCAGCTGTAATAGATCAGCTTGATAAGGCAAAGATTCCTCATAAGATAGCTGATGAAGGTAAAACTATACTTGTTCCGTTAGATAAGGTCTATAACTTGAGGATTCAACTTGCCGCTATGGGTTTGCCTACTCAAGGGGTCGTGGGCTTTGAAATATTTGAAAAACCTAAGTTTGGCTTAACCACTTTTCAAGAACAGATAAACTATCTAAGAGCTCTTGAAGGGGAGCTTACTAGAACTATAATGAATCTTGAGCCTGTTGAGCTTGCCAAGGTTAACATAGTTCTTCCTCAGCCCCGGCTTTACGTTGAGGAGCAAAAGGCAACGACTGCCTCGGTGCTTGTTAAGCTTAAGCCCGGTGCTAAACTATCGGTTGAGCAGGTTAAGGCTATAGTTCATCTTGTTTCTCATAGCGTTGAGGGACTTTCCCCTGATGACGTAGTTGTAGTTGATACACAGGGGAATATTTTAACGGAGATGCTTCGTGAGGAATATGTTTTAAGAGAGCCGGGAAAGATATCAACCTTGCAGAAGGAGATAGAAGCTCTTTACGAGAGAGAGTTAGAGGGAAAGCTTAAAGCTATGTTAGAGAAGGTTTTTGGTCCTGGTAGAGCTGTGGCTAGGGTGAAGGTTGAAATAGATTTGAGTAAGAAGGAAGTTAAAAAGGAGACCTTTAAGCCTGTTGTCGGTAGCTCTGGTATAGTTAGAAGTGAGCAGAGCATAGAAGAGCAGTATAAGGGGACGATTGCGCCTCCTGCTGGTGTTCCGGGAACTCAGACGAACATACCTGGGTATCAGGTCCCTGAGAGGAAGGGAGAAGAGGTAGCTTACAATAAGGCTGAAACTATAAGAAACTATGAGATAAGCAAGGAGGAGGAAAAGGAGGTAGTTGCACCGGGTAAAATAAAGAGAATGACTGTGTCAGTTGTAGTGGATGCGAAGCTTGATCCTAATCAGCTTCAAGATCTTAAAAATGCGGTTGCCGCTGCCGTTGGGTATAACCCTAATAGGGGTGACGAAATAGTTGTTCAAAGTATAGAGTTTAATGTGGCCTATCTTAAGGAGCTTGAGGCGGAGTTAAGGGCGAAAGAAAGATTTCGCTTAATGTTAACCTTAGGTGTAGCAGGAGCCTTAGCTGGCTCTCTCATTGGATACATCCTCTGGAGAAGGTGGAGGAGAAAGAAGCTTGAAGAGGAAGCAAGGAAGGCTGCTGAAGCTGTTCCGGAGGAAAAAAGGCCTAAGCTTGAGGAAATGCTAGCTCATCCGGAGCTCTTCTTAGAGGAGGAGAGGGTTATAGAGATAGAGGATTTAAGGGCTTTTGCAGCGAGACACCCTGAGGAGGTGGCCAAAGTAATAAAATCTTGGATTTATGAGGAGTGAAGAGGGTGACCCTCTGTGGCTAAAAAGAGAAAAGAGGGTTTTAGTGGTAGAGAAAAAGCTGCTATATTGTTGGTTATACTAGGGCCTGAGATATCAGCCCAGATATTTAAGCATCTTGAGGATGCAGAGGTTGAGCAACTCACTCTGGAGATAGCTAACCTTCCCACTATACCAACTGAAATTAAGAATGAGGTAATACACGAGTTTCAGCATCTTTTGGTTGCTCAAGAGTTTATGGCGAAAGGCGGAGTTAACTATGCCAAGGAGCTTTTGGAGAAGGCCTTTGGCCCAGAAAAGGCAAGGGAAATTTTAAGTAAGCTTACTGCTCAGCTTCAGGTTAGGCCCTTTGAGTTCGTGAGGAAAACCGATCCCTTGCAACTTCTTTCTGTTATTCAAGGGGAGCATCCCCAAACGATATCCTTAATTTTAGCCTATCTTCCGCCAGAGCAGGCTGCCTCTGTTCTTTCCGGTCTTCCTCCAGATCTTCAGGTTGATGTGGCTCGTCGCTTAGCTACGATGGATAGAACTTCTCCTGATGTAATAAGGGAGGTTGAAAGGGTTTTGGAAAGAAAGCTCTCCACATTCGTTAGCCAGGACTTTACCATGGTAGGTGGTATCGAAGCATTGGTTGAAATCCTTAATAGGTCTGATAGGGGAACGGAGAAAAACATTCTCGAGGCTCTTGAGGAGCAAGATCCTGAGCTTGCTGAGGAGGTTAAAAGAAGGTTATTTGTCTTCGAGGATGTTATCCATCTTGATGATAGGGCCTTACAGAGGGTTTTAAGGGAGATCGATATGAAGGACCTGGCATTAGCTCTTAAAGGGGCGAGCGAAGAGGTTCGAGAGAAGTTCTTTAAAAATATGTCCAAGAGGGCTGCTCAAATGCTTAAAGAGGACATGGAGTATATGGGACCTGTCAGAGTTAGGGATGTGGAGGATGCTCAACAGCGCATAGTTAATGTGATAAGGCAGCTTGAAGAGGCTGGAGAGATAGTTATAGCAAGAGGTGGGGAGGAAGAGCTAATTGTTTAAGGGTAGCTTATTAAAATACGTTAAGCTTTTGGATACCCCCTTTCTGGTAAAAGTAGAGGAAAGCGATGGAAGTGTAAACGAAGAGGGAAAGATTCCCCTGAATAAGGAAGAGGAAGTAGCTTCAAATGTGGAAGAAAACCTTTTGTTGGAGAAAGAAAAGCTTCAAGATGAGATAAGGCTTCTTGAGGAAAAGGTTAAAAAGCTCTCGGTGGAAGCCCAAACCTTAGTTGACAGGGCTAAAAAAGAGGCCGATGAGATTAAGAAAAGGGCTGATGAAGAGGGAAAGCGCTTATCTCAAAAGCTTTTAGAAGAGGCTAGAAAGGAATCTGAAGCTCTTAAAGAGGAAGCTTATAAGAAGGGCTATAAAGAGGGTTACGATAAGGGGTTTACTCAGGGCTATGCTGAAGGGATGAAGGCTGGAAAAACCGAGTACGATGGTCTTTTGTCCCTCTTAAGGGGTATCATAGATGAGATAGGGAAGTCTAAGGAAAAGATACTTGAGGGGATGGAGCCGGAGATCATAGGGATAGTGAAAGTGGTCTTAAGGAAAATACTTTTAAGAGAGGTTATGTTCGATGAAGAGCTTGTTCTAAGGGTTGTAAAGGCTGCTATTAAAAGGCTTGAGGAAAGATCCAAGATAGTGATCAGAATCAGTCCTGAGGACCTTCCGAAGGTGGTTGAGAAGAGAGAGGAGCTTTTCAGATCCATAGAGGGGTTGAGGGAACTTGATATAGTTGAGGATTCTAGAGTTGGAAGAGGCGGTTGTATGGTTGAGGGCCCATTTGGTGTGGTGGATGCTAGGATAGAGAGACAGATGGAGGAAGTGGAAAGGTTTATAGATAAAATTCTTAAGGAGGGCAGGGGCGGGGAAGTTGCTTAGTCGATATATACAAAGGCTTGAGGAATTTGAACCTATGAAGGTTAATGGCAGGGTGGTTAGGGTTATAGGTCTCGTGGCGGAGTCGAGAGGGCCTGAGGCCTCTATTGGGGAGTTATGCGAAATACGACTAAAAAACGGTAAGACCGTTAAGGCTGAGGTGGTTGGCTTTAGAGATGATAAGGTTCTCCTTATGCCTCTAGAAGGTATAGAAAATATATCTCCTGGCTGTGAGGTTATAGCAAGGGGAGAAACCCTTAAGGTGAGAGTGGGGGAAGGCCTTTTAGGAAGGGTTCTTAACGCTTTTGGTGAGCCAATTGACGGAAAAGGGCCAATAGGCTGGGAGTGTGAATACCCTTTAAGAAGAAAACCGCCTTCTCCCTTAAGTAGAAGTAGAATAAGAGAGCCTATATCGGTTGGGATTAGAGTTATAGATGGGCTTTTAACCTGTGGGAAGGGTCAAAGAATGGGTATATTTGCGGGAAGCGGTATAGGTAAAAGCGTTCTTCTTGGGATGATAGCTAGGAATACCTCTGCATCTGTGAGTGTAATAGGTCTGGTTGGTGAGCGCGGTAGAGAAGTAAGGGAGTTTATAGAAAGGGATCTGGGAGAGGAAGGCTTAAGGAGATCTGTGGTGGTTGTTGCTACCTCAGATGAACCGGCCTTGATAAGGCTTAAAGCTGCTTTTACAGCTACAGCTATAGCTGAGTATTTTAGGGACAAGGGCCTTGATGTGATACTGATGATGGACTCTGTGACTCGTTTTGCTATGGCACAAAGGGAGATAGGACTGACGGTAGGGGAACCGCCTGCTACGAGGGGGTATACTCCTTCTGTTTTTTCGCTTTTACCATCTCTGCTTGAGAGGGCCGGTAACTCTGATAAGGGTTCGATAACCGCTTTTTACACCATCCTTGTCGAAGGAGATGATATGAACGAGCCTATAGCGGATACGGTAAGAAGCATACTCGATGGTCATATAGTTCTATCTCGCAAGCTCGCCTCTAAAAACCATTATCCCGCTATAGATGTCTTAAGAAGTATAAGTAGGCTTATGATAGAGGTAGTGCCTGAGGATCATTATAGAGCGGCAACTAGGTTAAGGGAGCTTATGGCCGCTTATGAAGAGGCTCAGGACTTGGTCAATATAGGGGCTTATGTCCGAGGAAGCAATAAGGTTGTTGACGAAGCTTTAGATAAGTTTGATGAAATTAAAAGGTTTTTAACTCAGGGCATTAATGAAAAGTCTACATATAAGGAAGCCCAAGA
This sequence comes from Synergistota bacterium, assembly GCA_025060595.1. Taxonomy (NCBI): domain Bacteria; kingdom Thermotogati; phylum Synergistota; species Synergistota bacterium. Next base: position 16,576 of record JANXBX010000015.1, read on the forward strand.
GTGGTTGATAAAGAGTTTCGGAGGTTTAAATGGCATTTAATTTTAGGTTTGAGAAGGTATTGGAACTTAAAAGGAAGAAAGAGGATTCCTTAAAAAACGAGATCGCTATCCTTAATTTAAGAAAGTTGGAGCTTCTTGAGGAAAAAGAAAAGCTCTCCTGGGAGCTTGACTCTCTAAAGGTTGAGTTTCTTGAAAGACAGGCGAAAGGCTTAGTGGGTGAGGAGATAAGGCTCTATCTTCAATTTATGAATTCCTTGTCTTTCTTAATAGCTAAAAAGGATATGGAGATAGCCGATCTTGAGGAGAGGATAAAGAGAAAGCGCGAGGAACTTATAGAAGCATCTAAGGAGAGAAAGAAGTTTGAGAGGCTTAGGGAAAAGGCCTTTGAGATCTATCTTGAGGAAGAGTCTTATAAGGAAAGGGTATTTCTTGACGAGATCGGACAGAACCTTTTCTTGAGGAGGGAAAGGATTGACTCTTGATGGATTAAAGAAGGTAATTAAAAGAATAGAAGAGATAAGGAGTAACTTTAGTGAGCTTTCTCGCTTTCATCAAAAGGTGAAGAAGGCGGAAAAAGCCCCCTCTTTTCGAGAGGTTTATTTTAAAGAGATGGAAAAGGTAGAGGATTTCGATAAAGGCAGAATCGAAAGGAAAGAGGAAGTTCCCCTCAAAATGAGCTCCTCAATTGAGCGTATAGTTAATAGGGCTTCTGGGATATATGATATCGATCCAGATCTTGTAATGGCGGTGATAAGCGTTGAATCTAACTTTAATCCGAGGCTTGTTTCTCCTAAAGGAGCGATGGGTTTGATGCAATTGATGCCTGATACTGCAAGAGAGATGGGCGTTTCAGATCCTTTTGACGTGGAAGAGAACATAATGGGCGGAGTAAAGTATCTACGTTACCTATCCGAAAAATATAATGGGGACCTTGAATTAACCTTAGCTGCTTATAATGCTGGACCGGCCGCTGTGGATAAATATGGTGGTATTCCTCCTTATAAGGAAACTCAGGATTATGTGAAGAAAGTGCTTTCTATCTATAAAGGGATAAAGCTCAAAAAATGAGACGCTTTGTGTTTCTCTTTTTCATCCTTCTTTTTGCTTTAATGGGAACCTTAATAGGGCTTCACTTTGCGAGGGTTGTTGATGTTAAAAGGCTTTATTTAAGTAGCGTTTACCCTTATGCTAAGAAAATACCTTATGTGGGTCAATATGTGGAGAGGATTACTTCGGATTTAAGGGTGCGCTTTACTCCTCTTGAAAGAAGGAGAATGGAACTGGAGCTTTGGGCCAGGAGATTAAAAGAGCTTGAGGAAAGATTAAAGCGGGAGCTTTCTCGAAAGGAGGCTGAGCTTGAAGCTGAAAAGAAGAAATTAGAGGAGGAGAGAGCTAAGCTTGAGGAGGAAAGGAAGAGAGTAGCTGAGCTTACAGCGAGGCTATCTCGAGAGCTTTCGGCTAAAGAGCTATCTGAGGAGGATATTAAAAGGTTGGCCTCCTACTATGCTGTGATGAGGCCGGCTGAAGCGGCAGCCATAATAAACAGCCTTGATGAGGACCTTGCAGTGATAATATTGAAAAATCTTGATCAGGAGAGGGCAGCAAGAATTTTAGCTTCCTTAGATCCCAACAAAGCGGCTAGGCTTATGTCCAAAATGGGGAGGGAAAAAAGGTGAAGAATGGAGTTTCTCTCTTTAAGCTTCTTCTAAGGATGGGAGAAAGCTCTAGGACCAGGGATGGCTGCCGTAAAGAGATAAGGGATAGTAACTTTAAGAGGGAAAGTTTCCTTAAGGAGCTGGAAAGGGCTAAGCTCAAGAGCCCTATCGAGGGTGAGATCGCCTTAAGTAGCTCGGAGTGCATCGAACTTTTAATGCAAGCTGATGGGTTAAAATTTAAGCCCTTGAAGGTTAATGGACCTTTAAACGAGCTTCAGATTATCGATTCGGAGAGAAAGCAAGCATCAGAATTTGATGTTATAAATGATACTAAAGTTTCCGAAAGAAGTATAAGACTTGAAGATGCGAAGCTTAGCCTTTTATTTAAAGGTAAGTTTGAGCTCCCTAAAACATATGAAGATTTAATGACAGCTCCTGAAAGTGAAAGCGAGCACTATGTAAATGGGGAAAACGGAAAGCAAGAGCTGAAAGAGGAGAACTTAGGCATCGAGCTCCTCTTTAAGAACAAGCCTGAGCTTAAGCTCTTTGAAGAAAGCCGGGAAAGGCAAAATTTTAGTAATGAAACGGTAAAGGTTGGCCGTTTCTTAGAAAAAGAAATTAATACTTCTAAGGAAGCTCTTTTCTTAAAAGAGAAAGAGGTTTTCGAAAACGAAAATTTCCTTTTCTCGAAAGGTGAGGAACTCGTTAAGGGATTGAAAAATACCAAACCCTCTCCTGATCTAAAGCAACAGGTAAAGCTTCAGGAAGGCAGCTATGACCCTTCTCTTAATAAAAATGATTTAAGGGAGAGACCCAGGGTTGCTGTAAATTATGCTTCTAGTACCTTTGAAATTGAGAAAAAGGAATCTCCCTTAAGTGTTGAAGACGGTAAGAACGCATCTAGAATTAAGGAGGTTTCCATGGCGAAGCTTGAGGAAGCGCATTTTAGCTTTAGGGATGGCTTTTCCAAAGAAGGGTCTGAGCTAAAGGTAATAAAAGGTGAAAACTCGAGCTTTTCATCTGATGGCTTCGAGAAAAGTGACGTAAAGGTTTTAGGTAGCTTCCATACTGATCTGAGTGGAAATGGTCATGAGGGTTTTAGCGGTGAGCTTTTTGAGGGAGACTTGGCTTCTGAGAGGGAGAATCCCTTAAGCCTTAAGGGCGAGCTCGAGAGCACCTTTACCGATTTTCTAAAGAAGTTTGAGGTTAATCTTAAAGAGGGAAAGAAAGAGGCTCTTATTGAGCTTCATCCTCCTGAGCTGGGTAAAGTTAGGTTTAGCGTGGAGGTTCAGGATGATAGGATAAGCGCTCGCTTTTGGCTTCCATCGCCTGAAATTAAAACTCTTTTTGAGAGTAACGTTCAACAGCTTCAGGCACTCTTTAGGGAGCAGGGGTATACCTTTGAGGTGTTTTTCTTCTCTGGGGAATCGGGAAGTGAGGGTAAGGGGAAAAAGAGGGAAGTCAGTCAATCTCATGGGACCCTTTTGGGAATAGAGGAGGATAAGGAAGAACTGGGCTTTTCTTCTCAGGTCCTTGCCAGGGAAGGCCTTCTTAACATTTTGGCTTAAAGGGGGTGATTTCAGAATGGTTTGGAGCGCAAATGGTATTGGAACAACCTATCTTTATTCAAGCACAAGTGGTAATTTGAAGTCAAGTAACTCAGAACTTGATAAAAACGCCTTTTTAAAGCTTCTTATAACTCAGCTTCGCTATCAGGATCCTTTATCTCCTATGGATGATAAGGAATTTGTTGCTCAGATGGCCCAGTTTAGTACCCTTGAGCAGGTTACTAATATGTCTAAGGATCTTGAAACCTTCCTTGTAAACTTTTCTTACTCATTGTTCGTTAATCTTATAGGTAAGACAGTTAAGTTTACTGATTCTGAAACAGGTGAGAAGGTTCAAGGTAAGGTTACTGGTATTAAACCTAAAAGCGGTGGTATAGTACTGGTTATAAACAATGGTAAATACGAAATACCTATAAATAGCATAGAAGAGATCTTATCTTAAGCTGATCACAGGGATGGTAAACTTGGGCGAAGGAGCGCCTCTTTAAGAAAGGGAGGCGTTTTCCATATGTTAAGAAGTTTATATTCTGGGATATCTGGTCTGAAAAATCATTTAATTGATCTTGATGTTATAGGTAATAATATATCAAATGTAAATACTATAGGTTTTAAGAGAAGCAGGGTAACCTTTAAGGATGTTTTGTATCAAACTTTAAGAAGCCCTATGGCTCCAACAGGTAATATCGGAGGGATAAATCCGATGGAGCTGGGTATGGGGATGCAGCTTGGAGCGATAGACACGGTATTTACGCAAGGGACGCCACAGATGACCGGGGTTAACACTGACCTTATGATTCAGGGGGATGGCTTTTTCGTTATTAGCGATGGGGTAGGATACTATTATACGAGAGCGGGAGCCTTTAACATGGATTCAAATGGCACCTTTGTCGATCCTTCAACCGGGTTTGTGCTTCAAGGGTGGGTAGCAAGCATATCGGCTGATGGAACTACTACCGTAAATACAACAGCTTTAGTTCCTATTAGAGTGGAGGTGGGCTCTAAACTTCCCGGTAAGGAGACTACGATGATAGATCTCGCTTGTAATCTTAATGCTTCTGCTTCTATAGGGACTTCTTATAGCACGTGGACTCAGGTTTACGATTCTTTGGGTAATACGCATGACCTTAAGATTTCCGTAGTTAAGACTGGTGAGAATCAATGGTCTGTAGGATGGGTTTTAACTTATAAGACACCAGCAGGAAGCATAGGTGTAGCTGCATCAGGGCAACTTGCAAGTTTGACCTTCGGTAGCAACGGTCTTCTTGATGCTACGAATGATGTTACTGGCATTATAACTATCCCGCAGAACGCTTTAACATCCTCCATATTTAGTGGAGCATCTCTCCCACAGAATATAACGGTTTATTTTGCTCGTAAGGGTAACGCTATAGGAGGAGTTACTCAGTTTGCTTCAGATTTTACTATGTCGGCTAAGTATGTCGATGGTTATCCTATGGGAGTACTTAAGAGCTTTACTGTTGATCAATCAGGGCTGGTTAGCGGTATTTACAGTAACGGTCGAACGCAACCTCTGTATAAGCTTGCTATAGCGGTTTTTAACAACCCATCAGGTTTAAATAAGGTTGGCAACACTCTGTTTACTGAGAGCTATAACTCTGGTAAGGCTCAGTTTAAATTTGCCGGTGAGGGTGGCGCTGGAAGCATCCTGCAAGGCTATCTTGAGATGTCTAATGTGGATCTCGCAGAGGAATTCGTTAATATGATTGTCGCTCAAAGGGGATTTCAAGCGAATACTAGGGTAATAACCACTGCAGATGAGAACCTGAGGGATCTGGTCAACCTCAAGAGGTAAAAGGGGAGGTAGATTTAGGGATTGGTAAAGTTAACTAGACTTAACGGGAAAGAGTTTGTAATAAACGCTGATCTTATAGAGACGATAGAAGCTACGCCAGATACTGTTATCACTTTAGTAAATGAGCATAAATATATAGTTAAGGAGCCAGTAGATGAGGTAATAAGGAAAGTGATAGAGTATAAGCGATCCTTGGGTAGACTTTTTGTGGTATAATGAAAAAAATAGATTTTTATCAGAATGGTGATATTATATGGATTTAGCGACTGCAGCAGGTATATTTATGGCATGGGCTTTAGTTATAGGAGCGATAATATTGGGAGGAGATGTGGGTGCGTTTATAGACGTCCCTTCTTTCTTGATTACCTTTGGTGGGAGCTTATCTGTTACTGTGGCAAGTAGTCCGCTTTCTAGAATAAGGCTTATACCGCAGCTTTTAAGGAACGCCTTTTTTAGTAAGGCTCAGAATATGATAGATATTTTAAACCTTATGATAAGGTTTGCGGAAAGGGCAAGAAGGGAAGGGTTGCTTGCCTTGGAGGATGAGGCTTCTGCTTTAGAGGATCCCTTTATAAAGAAAGGAATTCAACTTGTGGTTGACGGAACCGATCCTGAGCTTGTTAAAAATATACTTGATGCGGAGATATCCTTCCTTGAAGAGAGACATAAGTCTAACAGATCTATGTTTGAAGTGTGGGGTGAAATGGCTCCTGCTTTTGGGATGCTTGGTACGTTAATAGGACTTATTCAGATGTTAGGTCACCTTGATGATCCTAATGCCTTAGGTCCTGGTATGGCTGTCGCTCTTATAACTACTTTCTATGGTTCCATAATTGCTAATGCTTTTGCTCTTCCTATAGCTAAAAAGCTTGCTGTGAGGACAGAAGAAGAGGTTCTTCTTCGTGAGATGGTGGTTGAGGGAGTTTTGGCAATTCAGGCTGGTGAGAACCCGAGGATAGTGGAAGAGAAGCTTAAGGTTTACTTGCCTCCTGCAATGAGATTAATATATGAAGGCTCTAAGAAGAAGGCTGAAGAGGAGGCCGCCTAGTAATTAAATGGCAAAGGAAAGAAGGAAGAAGGAGGAGGGCGCTAAGGCGCCTGGATGGCTTACAACATATGGTGATATGGTTACCCTTCTTCTAACCTTTTTCGTCTTTTTGTTTTCCTTTTCAACCATAGATGTTATGCAGTTTCAGAAAATGATATTTTCTTTTAAGGGAGCGTTAGGGGTTCTCACAGGTGGGAAGACCTTTGATGTAGAAAGGATAATAGGGATGGGCTTTACAGGGATGGATGCGGGTATGTTAAGGCAGCAAACGCCATATTTGAAGGAAGTGATGAAACAGGTTGAACGATTGGTTGAAAGGGAGAATTTAGGAGGAGAATTAAAGTTAAGATTTACAAGGGAAGGTCTTGTAATAACTTTAACTGAAAGTATACTTTTTGATCCGGGAAGCGCGACCTTAAAACCCAATGCTGTTCCCGTTTTGCTTGAGCTTTCTAAGATACTATCAAATATCTCAAACGATCTTAGAGTTGAAGGGCATACGGATAATACGCCTATTAAAACTCCTATCTATCCTTCGAACTGGGAGCTTTCTGCTGCTAGGGCTGCCTCTGTTGGAAGATTTATAATAGATAGAGGAGGAATAGATCCTCGTAGGGTTTCTATAGCTGGGTATGGACAATATAAACCGATAGTACCTAATGATACTCCTGAGCACAAAGCCCTTAATAGAAGGGTAGATATAGTAATTTTATCGACGAAAACCCTTGTTCCTTTTTAGAGGGGGTATGAGTTTTGAAGTTTAACTTGAAATTGCCGATAGATATAAAAACGATTGTGATAGTATTTCTTGCAGTTATTATATCAGCTGGGGTTTCCTTTTTTGTCGCTCAAAGGCTTATAATGAGCAAGTTAAATGCCGGAAGGGAAACTCGAGTTGTGGAAAGCGGTCCTATAATGGATCTGGGGGAGTTTACCATTAATCTTGCTGACAAGGATGAGGTCCGCTATGCTAGGTTTAAGATCTCCTTGGAAGTTAATAGCTCTAAGGCGGTTGCGGAGCTATCTAAGAGCGACTGGAATGTTAGGCTTAGAGATACTATAATAATAACGGTTAGGGATAAGAAAGCATCTGATCTATCTACATCAGCCGGTTTACTTTCCTTAGCGTCAGAGATAAGGACTAACTTAAACAAGATCGTACCGCCTGATAAGGCTAAGATACTGAGGGTTTACTTTACCGAGTTTGTGGTTCAGTAAGGTGGTGGTTAGATGCCTGATGTTTTATCACAGGATGAAATAGATGCGCTTCTTGAGGCATTAAGTTCAGGAAGCATAGATATCGAATCTATTAAAAAAGAGGAAAAGAGAAAGATAAAGCTATACGATTTTAGAAGACCTGATAAGTTTTCTAAGGATCAGATAAGAGGTCTTCAAATGATACATGAAAGCTTTGCTCGACTTTTAACTACTAACCTATCAGCTAGGGTAAGATCGGTTGTTCAGATGAGAGTGGTTTCCGTTGATCAGGTAACTTACGAGGAGTTCACAAGATCTCTCTTTAATCCTACAGTTTTAATTCTTTTTTCTCTTGAGCCGCTTGAGGGAACGTCAATACTTGAGATAAATCCTTCGCTTATATTCGCAGTTATAGATAGATTGCTTGGAGGTAAGGGAGAACCTTTAAAGAGACCGAGGGAGCTTACAGATATAGAAATAACTGTTGTTAAAAGGCTTATAGATGATTTTCTTTTCGCTCTCCAAGAGGCATGGGGACATGTGGTTGAGCTTAAGCTTAGGTTTGAAGGGCTTGAAAATAATCCTCAGTTTGTTCAGATAGCTCCTCCCAATGACATGACGGCAGTTGTAACTATAGATACGAAAATTGGCGACGTGGAAGGCATGATGAACATATGTTTTCCTTATTTCACGCTTGAGTCGATAGTTTCTAAACTGAGTGCTCAGTACTGGTTTTCTGCTATAAGAAAAGAGACCCCTCCTGAGATGGTTGAAAACCTTAAAAGAAGGTTGGAGAGGGTAAAGATTCCTATTAAAGTTGAGTTAGGTAGCTCTTCAATAACCGTTAAAGAGCTACTTGATTTGGAAATAGGAGATGTTATACTTTTGGATGAAAGGGTGGATTCCCTTGTAACCTTGAAGGTTGGAGAAAAGGAGAAGTTTAAGGGAAGGGTTGGAACGGTTGGGAAAAAGCTTGCTGTTAGAATAGAGGGCTTTGTTAAGGAAGAGGAGGAGTTTTAGATGAATGAGGGTCTTCTTACTCAAGAGGAAATAGATGCCCTTTTGAGGGCTCAGGCAGGTAAGAAAAAGGAAGCGGGGGTCTCCGTTCTAAGCCCTGAAGAGATAGATGCTCTCAGGGAGATGGGTAATATCATCATGGGGTCTGCTTCTACCGTCTTATCTATGCTTGTCGGTAGACCTGTCGAAATCTCAGTTAAGGATATTAAAGGACTTAAGATTAGGGATATATATGATCTTAAGAGGGGTAGTTATTTGCTTCTTAAGGTTAATTTTACTGAGGGTTTGATGGGAGAATCTGCAATTATATTAGGTGAGAAGGGAGCTTTGTATATAGCGGATTTTATGATGGGTGGGGATGGTTCAAGCTTGCCTGGCGAGATGAACGAGCTTTATCAGAGCGCTGTTAATGAGGCTTTAAGTCAGATGATGGGATCTATGACAACCACGCTCTCTACTCTTTTAGGGGGTAAATATGTTATACTTCCTCCGACTTCAGAGAAGGTTAATTTCGATAGCAAACCCGCTCTCATATCTGGATTGAGTAATGATGATGCTGTAGTTTATGTGTCCTATAATTTTAAGGTTGGCGATATTGTTGAGGATGAGATGGTTCAGCTTTTCCCGGTTTCGATGGCTAAAGATATGGTTTCCAGGCTTCTTTCCGCTGCTGGTGAAAGTGTGGAAGAACCGGTTTCTCGTCCCCAGCCTCAGCCTGCTAAGGGACGTGTGGAGGCTCAGAAGCCACCTTCTGTTATTCCTGAAGCACCTGCAAAACCGAAGGCTCCACCTGTAGAGGCCAAACCGGTTCAGTTTGCTCCGCTTCAGGCTCAGGCTCCTACAGCTGTCCCACCTAAGAATATAGATCTGATTCTTGATATTCCGCTTAAGGTTACTGTGGAGCTTGGTAAAACTGAGATGTATATAAGGGATATATTGAACTTGGGACCTGGATCTATAATAGAGCTTGACAAGTTAGCCGGTGAGCCGGTTGAAGTGCTTGTAAATGGTAAGCCCGTGGCTCGTGGAGAAGTTGTTGTGATAGATGAAAACTTTGGTGTTAGGATAACAGATATAATCTCTCCTAGAGAGAGGTTAGAAAAGCTAACATAGCTTGATTAGAATCCTTAGGAAGGGAGAGGATGAAGTGTATGGGTGCTCGCGTTTTGATAGTGGATGATGCGGCTTTTATGAGGATGATGTTAAGGGATATATTAACTAAGAACGGTTATGAGGTTGCGGGTGAGGCAGAGAACGGAGTGCAGGCTGTTGAGAGATATAGGGAAATAAAACCTGATTTAGTTACAATGGATATAACCATGCCAGAGATGGATGGAATAACTGCGGTTAGGGAGATAAGAAAATTTGATCCTCATGCAAGGATAGTTATGGTTAGCGCTATGGGGCAACAGGCGATGGTTATAGAGGCTATTCAAGCAGGTGCTTTGGATTTCGTTGTTAAGCCCTTTCAACCTGACAGGGTTATAGAAGCGGTTAAGAAAGCGTTAAGTAGGTGATGTTTTTTCATTTTTCCTCAGTTGCTTTTGCGTTAGATGATGTTACCTCTCCTTTGAAGCTTCCCACATTTGGGGAGCTTGCAGTTAAGTCTTTAGTTGCTTTAGTGATTGTAGGTGGTTTAATTTTTTTGTTTGCTTGGTATATAAGGGGATATGTTTTAAAAAGCAGCGTGAGTGAGTTTATAAAGGTCGTTGATAGAGTTTACATAGATAACCGGCGGTTTTTATGCTTAGTTAAGGTAAGTGATAAGTATTTTTTGCTTGGGGTGGGTGATGGAGGTATAAATTTGATAGCGGAGCTTGAAAAGGTTTCTTCCGTTGGAGGGGAGGAAGTTGTTCTTAAGTCTTCTTTTAGGAAACATCTTGAGAGGTTTTTGGGCAAGAAAGAGTAGCTTTAAGGTACTTATCTTTTTTACCCTTTTCTTTTTTTTTCTCTTGGAGGTAGTAGTTTGGGCACAACCCCCTCCTGTTCCGGTGCCAAGGATAAATTTAGGATTTGAGCCCGCAAGAGGTCCTGAGGATGTAGCCTTAAGTTTGCAGATACTCTTTATTTTAACGGTTCTATCTCTTGCTCCAGCTATAATTCTTATGGTTACATCTTTTACCAGGATAATTGTGGTGCTCTCCTTCATAAGGAATGCCCTCGCTACTCAGCAACTTCCCCCAACGCAGGTCCTCGTTGGGCTTGCTCTCTTTTTAACTTTATTTGTGATGATGCCTGTTTGGAGCGATATTAACGCTAATGCTCTTCAGCCCTATTTAAGGGGAGAAATCCCTGCTCAGCAGGCCCTAGAAAAAGCAGTTATCCCTCTCAGGGAGTTTATGTTCAGGCAAACTAGAGAGAAGGATATAGCCTTAATGGTTAGGCTTGCTAAGATGGAGAGACCCAAAAATAGAAATGAGGTCCCTACGCACATTTTAATTCCTGCCTTTATGTTAAGTGAGCTTAAAACATCTTTTGAAATGGGGGTTTTAATATACGTTCCCTTCATCATAATTGATATGGTTGTAGCAAGCGTTTTAATGTCCATGGGTATGATAATGCTTCCACCTATGATGATATCGCTTCCCTTTAAGATACTTCTTTTTGTTCTTGTTGATGGCTGGGACCTTGTGGTGGGTTCTCTTGTTGCAAGCTTTAAGTAAGGGAGGGAGGCTAAATTGACGGATGCCTTAGCTATAGAGATAGTTAGAAAAGCGTTATTTACCGCTTTACTTGTGTCTGCTCCAATGTTAGGAGTTGCTCTAATAATTGGGGTGATTGTTAGCGTTATTCAGACTGCTACTTCAATTCAAGAGCAAACCATTACCTTTATTCCGAAGATAGTGGCTGTTCTCTTTAGCATAATATACTTTGGTCCATGGATGTTTCGTTTGATTATGGATTTCACGATAGCCCTTTGGAGCTCCTTTCCAGATATAATAAGGTGAAATGTTTATTGATAATCTTTTAAAAAGCTTTGATGCTTTTCTCCTTATCTTACTTAGGATAACAACATTTTTGATCTTTGCTCCCGTTTTTAATAGCAGGATATTTCCTATGATGGCGAGATTGGGATTAGCTTTTTTCCTTGCTTTGATTTACTTTTATTCGGTTGGGCTTTCTTTAAATTTTCCATCTGTTTCTGCATGGGACTTTGTTTTTTATGCTTTAAGGGAGTTTTTAATCGGTCTTGTTATGGGCTTTTACGTTTCTCTTATATTTTCTGCCTTTCAGCTTGCTGGGACCATATACGGATATCAGATGGGCTTCGGCATTATCTCTATATTAGATCCTGAGGCTATGGAAAGCGTTAGCTTGACCGGTCAGCTTAAATATTTGTTAGCCATTCTCCTGTTTTTTGCCACCGATTGCCATCATGGTCTGCTTTTAGCTTTATTTAACAGCTTTAGGCTAATTCCCATAGGAGCGATGAGTTTTAAAGGAGCGCTGGTTAAGGAGCTCTTTTCTGTGTTAAGCGGGAGCTTTTTGATAGCTCTTCAGATAGCTTTACCTATTATGGCTATACTTCTAATAATAGATATAGGTTTAGGAATTATAGGTAGAACCATTCCTCAGCTTAATGTCTTTATAATAGGCTTTCCACTGAAGATAGCCATTGCCTTTTTAACTTTAATGTTTATATTGCCAGGGTTGAAAGTGGTGATGGAGGGAATATTAAGTGGGCTTTCCCAGGGAGTTGAAAAGGTGCTATTTTATCTCAGGTAGATTTGATCTCCAACTGTTCGCAGAGGAAAAGACCGAACCTGCTACTCCTCGAAGGAGAAGAAGAGTAAGAGAGGAAGGGCAGGTTGCTCGGAGTGCAGAGCTTAATGCTTTTGTCATAATAAGCGTTGGTCTGCTATCTCTTCTTTTGTTTGAGGAGCTCTTAAGGGAGGACATTTTTTCTATGACGCGTTATATATTCTCGAACCTTCACTTGACTAGGTTGAGCGGTATTAACTTAGATAATGCAATTAGGGGTCAATCTGAGATACTTAGGTTTTTCTTGAAGATAATCTCTCCCTTTTTCCTTTTTTCTTTGGTTGGGGCGATAGCTGTTAATATATTTCAGGTTGGGTTTCACCTAACCTTTAAGCCTCTTGCCTTTAACTTGAATAGGTTAAATCCCGTTGTGGGATTAGGTAGGATCTTCTCCTTGAGGTCTTTAGTGGAGCTGATTAAGGGGAGCGTAAAGGCTATTTTGGTTGGATATTTGCTTTATAGATTTATAAAAGCTGATTACCCAGCTTATTTAGACTCCTTACTTGTTCCGTTTCCTAACAATCTTATAATGATTAGCAAGCTTATATTTTTCACATTGCTTAAGGTGTTGCCTCTTCTTTTAATATTAGCAATAATAGATTATACTTATCAGAAGTGGGAGTTTGAAAGAAGCATTCGCATGAGTAAATACGAGATAAAAGAGGAGTATAAGCAGGTTGAAGGAGATCCGAGAGTAAGGGCTAAGATAAGGGAAAAACAGAGAGAGCTTGCGAGAAGAAGAATGATGCAAGAGGTTCCAAAGGCTCAGGTAGTTATAACAAACCCTGTTATGGTTGCCGTAGCCCTACGTTATGATCCAGAAATAATGAATGCTCCGATAGTTGTGGCTAAGGGGGAAAGGCTCATAGCTGAAAGGATAAAGAGGATAGCTGAAGAGCATGGTATTCCCATCGTTGAGGATAAGGCTTTGGCCTGGACCCTCTATAAGACTGTTGATGTGGGAGATGAAATTCCTCCAGAGCTATACAAGGCTGTTGCTGAAGTTCTTGCCTTTGTTTACAGGTTGGGGAAGGAGGTTGCTTAAAGGTATATGGCTGAGGCGAGGGGGACTACAAGCTATCCTTGGTTAAAGCATAGCGACGTATTGGTAGCTATAGCTTTAGTTATGGCTGTAATATTGATGATAATTCCTGTTCCTACCACTTTGCTTGACTTCTTACTTGCCTTTAATATTACCTTCGCTATATTGATTCTCCTTGCAACCTTTTATATAAAGCGTCCTCTTGAGTTCTCTGTTTTTCCGTCGCTTTTGCTATTCACTACGCTTTTTAGATTAGGTTTAAACGTTTCTACGACTCGCTGGATTCTCCTTCAAGGCTATGCGGGAAGAATCATATTAGCCTTTGGCCAGTTTGTTGTTGGGGGTAACTATATAGTTGGTGCTGTTATATTTCTCATCCTTTTCATTATTCAATTCATCGTGATAACTCGTGGTGCAGAGAGGGTTGCGGAAGTTGCGGCACGCTTTACCTTGGATGCTATGCCAGGTAAACAGATGAGTATCGATGCGGACTTAAACGCAGGCTTGATAGATGAGAAGGAGGCACGAAGAAGAAGGGAGGAGATACAGAGGGAGGCCGACTTTTACGGTGCCATGGATGGAGCAAGCAAGTTTGTTAAGGGTGATGCTATAGCTGGTGTATTCATAACGTTGGTAAACATAATAGGAGGGCTTATAATAGGTGTTCTTCAGAGGGGGCTTCCCTTAGGTGAGGCCCTTCAAACTTATACTCTTTTAACCGTTGGTGATGGCCTTGTGGCTCAAATACCTGCTCTTGTTATATCTACTGCAACTGCTGTTATAGTAAGCAGAGCTGCTGCTGAGCATGATCTTGGGGTTGAGCTTTTAAGACAGATAACTTATCATCCTCGTCCTTTAATAATAGGAGCTTCAATATTAGCTCTTTTTGGAGCTATTCCTGGGCTTCCTACGCTTCCCTTTTGGGTCCTTGCGCTTATAGTTGGTAGCATGGCTTATGTAATGAGAAGGGCGGCTAGAATGGAAAAGATAAAAAAGATAGAAGAGGAGAAAAGAAAAGAGGAGGAAGAAGTGAGAAAACCAGAGAGCGTGCTTTCCCTTCTCCAGGTTGATCCTATGGAAATAGAGATCGGTTATTCTCTTATTCCTCTGGTTGATCCTAAGCAGGGTGGGGATCTATTAGATAGGATAACTATGATAAGAAGGCAAATAGCTCTTGAGCTTGGGCTTGTCGTTCCACCCATAAGGATAAGAGATAATATGCAGCTTAAGCCCAATGAGTATGTAATAAAAATAAGAGGGGTTGAGGTGGGAAGAGGGGAGCTTATAGTAGATTACTACTTAGCGATGAATCCTGGAACGGCTAAAGAGAGGATAGAAGGGATAGAGACGAAGGAACCAGCCTTTGGTTTGCCAGCTTTGTGGATATCTCCTGAGCAAAGGGAAAGAGCTGAATGGCTTGGCTATACTGTGGTTGATCCACCTGCTGTTTTAGCCACTCATCTTACTGAGATAATTAAAAGACATGCCGCTGAGCTTTTAACTCGTCAGGAAGTACAAAACTTAATAGACCTTGTAAAGGGACAGCATCCAGCCCTAATAGAGGAGTTAAATAGAGCTATGAGCTTAGGAGATATTCAAAAGGTCTTACAAGGGCTTTTGAGAGAGAGGGTTCCCATTAGAGATCTTGTAACCATATTTGAAACTCTTGCTGATTATGGTAGACTTATAAAAGATATCGACTATTTGATAGAATATGTTAGACAAGCTCTCTCGCGGCAAATATCTAAGATGTATCAGACTTCAGAGGGTTTTATTCCTGTAGTTACGCTTAGCCCAGAGCTTGAGGAGCAGATAAGAGGATCTATACAGAAGACGGAAACAGGCGTTAGTCTAACAATGGATCCGAGGAGAGTTAGGGGGATAGTGGAGAAAATAGCGGTCGAGGTGGAGAAACTTGCATCTTTAGGTTATCACCCTGTTTTAATATGTCACCCTTCGGTGAGACCGTATTTGAGAAAGATACTAGAAGGGGTGTTACCTCAGGTTGCGGTTATCTCTTATAATGAGGTTGCTCCAGGGGTGGAGGTTAGATCTATGGGGATGGTGAGCTCCTAATTTGAGGCTCGTTAAAAGGAAATCCTTTATAGCTGAAAGTGAGGCAGAAGCTATAAGGAAAGCTAAAGAGGAGCTTGGTAGTGATATAGTTATTCTTGAAACCAAGCGTTTTAAAAAGGGAGGATTTCTGGGTCTATTTGCAAAAAGGTATGTTGAGGTTATCGTTGGAGTCCCTGAGAAGGAGAAGAGGGAGAGCGATGCACGTTTTGAGATCCTAACTAAGCTTCTTTCGGAAAGGAAGGCCTCTTATACTCCCTCTTTAGCGGAGGAAAGGAAAAAGAGTCTTTCAGAGAGCGACAGGATAGAGGTATTAGAGAAGGATATAAGGGAGGTTAAAGAGCTTATAGGGGTATTTTTAGAAAGGTTAGGTCAAATTGACCTTTCGGTTAAAGAGGAGAAGAAGTTTGGAGAGGGTGGTAAATTATATAATTTCTTGTTAGAACAGGAGATAAAGGAGCGACACGCTGAAGAGATTTTAAGGGCATTTTTAGAAAAGGGCGCATCTTTCAAGGGGCTTTCATGGAGGGATCTTAGGAAAGAGCTTGCCAAAGTAGTAGCAGAGTCTATAAAAGTTTCTCCGGTAAAGCTTAAGGAAAATGGCACGCAGGTTGCAGCTTTTGTTGGGCCTACTGGTGTAGGGAAGACTACAACTATAGCTAAGCTTGCAGCAATATTCGCTCTTTTTGAGGAAAGGAAGGTTGCCTTGGTTACTGCTGATACCTATAGGATAGCTGCGGTGGAACAGCTTAAGACTTATGCGAAGATAATAGGTATACCTATAGAGATAGTTTTTACACCTCAGGAGGTAAGAAGAGCAATAGAAAAGCATCTTGACGCAGAGCTCATACTTATGGATACTGCTGGTAGAAGCCACTATGATAGCATGAAGATGTCTGAGCTAAAGTCCTATATAGAGGCAAGCTCGCCTGATGAGGTTCACTTGGTATTAAGTCTTAATACGAAGTATAGAGATTTGGAGGAAATAGTTAGGAGGTTTAGCTGTGTTCCGCTTCACAAGATGGTTTTAACCAAGCTTGATGAGACATCTACCTTTGGTAACATTCTCAACTTGGTTAAGGATTTTTCCATTCCGATATCCTATGTTACTAACGGTCAAGATGTTCCAAAGGATATAGAGGTAGCTGATCCAGTGAAACTTTCGGAAGTGATCTTAAGGTTAAGGGGTTGTAAGGGGGAGGTAATAGAGGATTGATAAGGGATCAGGCTGAGGGGTTAAGAGAGCTTGTTAAAAGAAGCAGGGATTTTGGAGCTGTAGCTCGCCCTGCTCGGCTTGCTCGAATAATATCGGTTGCAAGTGGAAAGGGAGGAGTGGGTAAGACAAATCTTGTTGTTAATCTTGGCATAGCCTTGGCTAAAAGGGGAAGTAGGGTTCTTATTATAGATGCTGATCTTGGGTTAGCTAATGTAGATATAGTTCTTGGTCTGACCTCTCGCTATAACCTTTATCATGTTATAAAAGGTGAGAAAAAGATACACGAGATAATAGTTGATGGTCCTGAGGGTATAAAGGTTATAGCAGGGGGAGCTGGTATTCAGGAGCTCGCTAACCTCTCAAGCTCTCAGAGAGTTCAATTTATAGCAAGCCTAAGCGAGCTTGATTCTTATGCGGATATAATCTTGATTGATACGAGCGCTGGGATATCTCAAAACGTTTTAGGTTTCGTTTTAGCCTCCGATGAAACTATAGTTATTACCACACCTGAGCCTACAGCTATAAGAGATGCATATGGGATAATTAAAGCTATCGCCTTAGGTAATAAGGATGCGAAGATAAGGCTACTTATTAACATGGCGTCAAGTATGGAAGAGGCGGAGGATGTTGCCTCAAGGATAGAAACTGTAGCGAGGCAGTTTCTCGATATAAGTGTGGATAAGCTAGGCTTTATTCTTAAAGATCCTGTAGTTTCGGAAGCTGTGATAAGGCAGAAGCCTTTTATAATAGTTTATCCTACATCTAAAGCTGCTCGTTGCGTCGGAAGCGTGGCCGATCGGTTATTAGGTTTTGAGGAGAAAGACCTGCATGAGCCTCGAGGTGTTAAGGGCTTCTTACTCAAGTTTGTATCCCTCTTTAGAGGGAGGTAATTTAGATTTTTCCGCCGTCTCTTAAAGTTAGAGTTGGCTCTAAGGCTTATTTTGAGATAGAGGGAGGTTTATTTAAAGGAACCTTTCCTACTAGAATAGAGGATATAGATGAGAGAGATAAATTAGTGTTAGTAGCCTATCCCCTTTATAAGGGTGCTCTTGTACCCTTAAGGGGGGAAAGATATTATCTCTGGATTACGACTGCGCGGGGGATATATAAGTATCCGGTGGAGATAGTTGGGGTTAAGGAAGAGAAAGTTATTCTCTTAATTCTTAAGGTGGTTGGCTCTGGGGAGCATATTCAGCGTAGGAGATTTGTTAGGGTTGAGGTTAACATTCCGTTTACCTATAGGCTTAAAGGTAGGACTGGTTCCTCTAAAAAGGGCTATACTAAGGACTTAAGCGCTGGCGGCTTAAGAGGGGTTTTTGAAGAACCCCTTCTTGTTGGACAGAGGATTCTCATTAGGTTAGATCTCGGAGATGGATTAGGCCCTATGGTTTTAGAGGGAAAAGTGGTTAGAGTTGATCTAAAGGATGATAGTATAGAGCATGGAGTTGAGTTTTTAAACCTGGGTGAAAAGCTCGTTAGGAGGATAATGCGGTTTGTTTTTAAGAAAGAGAGAGAGTTAAGGGAGAAAGGACTTATATGAAAGAGGGCGTGCTTTATGAGGGTATGTCTGTGGAGCTGGAGCTTGGAAAGAATATATGTTTAAAAGGGAGGATTCTTAGACCGACCTTGGATGGCAATTTAGTTATAGTTTTCGATAGAGGAGCGGTTTTACCTCAGGTTAGGCCTGGGGAAAAGGTAAACATTATATGGAACGAAAAGGGAAAGCTATTTAAGGGTGAAGCTGAGATAAGGGGAAGGGGAGGCAAGATAATTCCCTTTTTGGAGGTATCCTCTCCCCATGCCTTCGTGCCTATCGAGAGAAGGAGACATAGAAGGGTTAAGGCTTTAATTCCTGTAGAGTATAGAAAGGTCAGTGGAGGGCTTTTTAAAAGTACTCATACCATAGATATAAGTGGGGGTGGTCTCAGGTTAAAGGTTGATGATGATATAGAGGTTGATGATGAACTTGAAGTTTTGATATACTTACCTGAAAGTGATGTTATTTCTGCCCTTGCTAGGGTTGTCAGGATAGAGGAAAGAGGAGACGAGAGAGAGGCTGGATTGGAATTTATGATTATAGATGAGCGCTTTAGGAGGAATATAATAAACTTTGTGTTTAAAACTGAGCTGAAAGAGAGGCAGAAGGTTGGATGAGTAAGATTCGCGTTTTGGTTGTAGATGACTCAGCTTTGATGAGGAAGGTTATTACGGATATGCTTCATGAAGATCCAGAGATAGAAGTAGTAGGAACGGCAAGAGACGGTTACGATGCTATAAAAAAGGTTCATGAGCTTAAACCCGATGTGGTAACCCTTGATATAGAAATGCCTAAACTTGATGGGCTTAATACTCTTGGCTACATAATGAGTGAGGCCCCTCTTCCCGTGATAATGTTAAGTAGCTATACACGTGAGGGTGCTGAATCTACGTTAAAAGCTCTTGAATATGGGGCTTTTGATTTTGTTCCTAAACCTTCAGGGCCTATATCTCTTGATATAAGAAGAGTTAAGGAAGAGCTCATAGCTAAGATAAAGGCTGCATATAGAGCTGATTTAAGCAGATTAAAGTTTCTTCTACCGAGGAGAGAAAGGAAGCTTGAAAAGATTGAAAAGGTCTCAGTGGCTAAAGTTAATGCTGTGATTGCTATAGCTTCTTCAACAGGTGGCCCTAGGGCTCTTCAGGAGGTTATTCCTAAGCTTCCTTCAGATATACGGGCTTCTATACTTATAGTTCAGCACATGCCTAAAGGGTTTACTAAATCTCTTGCTGATAGATTAGACTCTCTTTCTCAAGTAGATGTTAAAGAAGCGAGGGAAAATGATATACTAAAGGAGGGACTCGCTTTAGTGGCTCCAGGTGACTATCATATGGTGGTGAGGAAAGAAGCGGATGGTGTGGTGATAAAGCTAAATCAGGATCCTCCTCTTTGGGGGGTTCGACCGTCAGCTGATGTTACGATGCTTTCGGTGGCTGAGGTGTTTAAAAATAGGGTTATCGGAGTTGTTTTAACCGGTATGGGTAGAGATGGAGCTAATGGGTTAAAGAAGATAAAAGAGTATGGTGGTGTGACGATAGCGGAAGACAAAACTACTTGCGTTGTCTTTGGGATGCCCAAAGTCGCTATAGAGGAGGGGGCCGTGGAGATAGTTGCCCCCGTGAATGAAATAGCAGATAGAATAATGGAAGCCTTACGAAGGCTAAGTTAGAAAATAGGGGGTAGGTAAAAAATGGGGATGTCTCAGTATTTACAGGTATTTCTTGATGAGTCAGCGGAAAACCTTCAGAGGCTAAACGAGCTTATTTTGGAACTAGAAAAAGATCCGAGTAATACAGACCTCTTGAATGAGGTCTTTAGGATAGCTCATACTCTAAAGGGAATGTCAGCTACTATGGGATTTGATACTCTCGCTGAGCTTACTCATGAGATGGAAAACCTGTTAGACAAGCTTCGTAAAGGAGAGCTTACCTCTTCCTCTGACGTGGTTGATGTTTTGTTTGAATGTCTTGATGTTCTTGAAGCTATGATAGAGGAGATAAGAAATACAGGAAGGTGTAGTATAGGGGCTTCCTCTACCATAACTAAGCTTAGGGTCCTTTCGGGAGAGAGAGAAAAAGCTCCTCCAGAGACTGTAAAGGCTGTTAAGGCTCCAAGCCTGGTTGATATTCCTATGGAGCTAAATGAGTATGATAAAGAGGTTATTAAGGAGGCTTTTCATAAGTCATTTAACGTATATAAGATAAAGGTCACTTTGGATGAAGGTTGTTTGCTTAAGGCTGCACGTGCCTATATAGTTTTTCATGAGCTTGGGCGAATTGGCGAGATAATAAAGTCGCTTCCTCCCGTTGAAGACATTGAGGAAGAAAAATTTGAGAATGAATTCACCCTTCTTTATGTAAGTAAGGAAGGAGAGAACGTTATAAGATCAAAGATAGAGGCGGTCTCAGAGATTAAGAAGGTGGAAATCTCCAGGATTGAGCCCGAGAAGGCCGAGGTGGAGAAAAAGGTGGTTACACCTTCGGTTGAAATTAAGGAGGAAGAGGTAGAGAAGGTTATCAAGGGCTTGGAGGAGATTCATCCTGAGCCTGAGGCTGTGTCTGTGAGCCCTGTTGAAAGGGAGAAGCTGTTAAGGCAGAAGGTCAAAGGTATGAGAACCATAAGGGTCGATATTGATAGGCTTGATGATTTGATGAATCTCGTTGGAGAGCTGGTTATAAATAAGACTAGGCTTGTTCAAATAGGTTCCGTTTACAAGCTAACCGAGCTTGATGAGACGCTTGCTCAGATAGGGAGGATAACCAATGAGCTTCAGGCTGTGGTTATGAAGCTTAGAATGGTTCCTATAGAGCACGTATTTAATAGGTTTCCAAGGATGGTAAGGGATCTTGCTCGCGAGGAAGGGAAGGAAGTTGAGTTCATTATAGAGGGTAAGGAGACAGAACTTGATAGAACTGTAATAGACGAGATAGGGGATCCTCTCGTTCATCTTCTTAGAAATGCCATCGATCATGGTATAGAGCCTCCTGCGGAAAGGGAAAGGTTGGGCAAGCCTCCCAAAGGTTTGCTCAGGCTTTCTGCTCGTCATGAAGGAAATTATGTAGTAATAGAGGTTCAGGATGATGGTAAGGGTATGGATATAGAGAAGATAAAGCGTAAGGCTATTGAAAAGGGAATAGCTACTCCTGAGGAGCTAGAAAGAATGTCTGAAAATGAGGTTTTGATGTTAACCACCCTTCCTGGTTTCAGTACCTCAGAGAGAATCACGGAGGTTTCGGGAAGAGGTGTCGGGCTAGATGTAGTTAAGTCCAAGGTGGAGGCTTTAAATGGAGTTCTTGAGATTCAGACTGAAAGAGGCAAAGGGACCAGGGTTATAGTTAAGCTTCCTCTTACGTTAGCTATAATCCAGGCCCTTTTAACGAAGGTTGGGGAGGAGATATACGCTATACCTCTTGCTAACATAGATGAGACTTTAAGTATCACTCCTCAGGATATAAAGCTTGTAAGAAATCAGGAGGTTATATTGCTTAGGGGAAGTGTTCTTCCCTTAGTTAAGCTGCATGAGTTACTTGAGGTTCCTGTTGAAACCGGCAAAAATGGTGGGGAGTATGCTGTTGTGGTGACTCGCGTTGGAGAAAGGAGGGCAGGACTTGTTGTAGATAGTCTCATAGGTCAGCAGGAAATAGTTATAAAATCGCTTGGTAAGCTCTTAAAGGGAATAAAGGGTATAAGCGGAGCTACTATCCTTGGTGATGGGAAGGTGGCTCTGATTCTTGATGTGGTGCCTTTGATAACCTAAGTCTTTTAAGGAGGAATGAGCTATGAGCGAGGGGGATTTGATAAGCAGATTAACTGCTGCCCAGCTTGATGCTTTAAAGGAAGCTGGAAACATAGGAGCAGGTAATGCTGCCACCGCTTTGTATCAGATGATAGGCAAGAAGATCATGATGACAGTTCCTCGAGCTGCGGTTATTCCACTATCTCAGGTTCCTGATGTTTTAGGAGGGCCAGAGGTGCTTGTTGCTGGAGTTTTTTTAAGGGTTCTTGGAGATGTTCCTGGAAGCATCTTATTTGTAATGCCGAAAGATAGCGCTCTTTATTTAGTTGATATGCTTATGGGAAGACCTGAAAGCAGTACTCAAGTTTTAAGTGAGCTAGATCAATCGGCCTTGAAGGAGATAGGTAATATTTTGGCGAGCTCCTATCTTAACGCTTTAGCAACCTTTACTAGGCTTACCTTTTTACCAACCGTACCAGCGTTAGCCTTTGATATGGCTGGGGCCATATTGGATGTGATTTTGGCAGAGCTCGGACAGCTTGGAGATTATGCGCTTCTTATTGAAACCCGCTTTCAGGCTGAATCCGCTCATGTGGAAGGGCATTTCTTTCTCATACCTGACCCTGGTTCCTTAAGCATTATACTTAGGGCACTTGGAGTTGATGATGATGGGGCAAGTAATTAGGGTAGGAATAGCAGATTTTAATATTGCTAAAAGTCCAGATATCCTAGTAACCCTTGGTTTGGGTTCATGTGTGGGTGTGGCTTTATACGATAAAGTTGCTAAGATAGGCGGATTAGCGCACATTATGTTGCCTGATAGTAAACAAGCGAGGGAAGGACAAAATCCGGCTAAGTTCGCTGATTCCGCTATACCCTTGCTTATTGAGAAGATGGAGAGGGCTGGAGCCTCTAAAAGCAGGATAGTCGCAAAAATCGCGGGAGGAGCTCAGATGTTTTCCTTTTCAGATAAGAACCTTCAGCTTAGCATAGGGAAGAGAAATGTTGAGGCTGTTAAGGCGGTTCTTGCTCAGGAGAAGATCCCTCTGGTTTCGGAAGATACAGGTGGAGGCTATGGTAGGTCCGTAGAGCTTCATACCGACACAGGTAAGTTTATCATAAGGACGGTGGGACATGGAATTAAAGAGCTTTAGGG
This sequence comes from Synergistota bacterium, assembly GCA_025060595.1. Classification (NCBI taxonomy): domain Bacteria; kingdom Thermotogati; phylum Synergistota; species Synergistota bacterium. The sequence goes on from JANXBX010000015.1 coordinate 39,396, forward strand.
AAATAACCTTACCCTTATGGTTTAAGTTGCCTCTTTTTGTAGGCTTGGGAGGGGGTATAATAGTATTCCTTCTAAGCCTTTTTTCTCCCGTTTTCTTTCTTATGGCCTTATTAAGGGGTTTTTTTGCTTTCTTAATAATCTTTTTTGAAGTTTTGCTTTTACTACATATATTTTCTAAATATAGACTTAATTTTCTTCTCTTTGGGAAAGATGTGAAGGTAGATCTTAGGTCCTTTGCTAACATAAGTGACTTCATGTGGATATATAGGACGAGAAAAGAAGGGGAAGTTTCTTTGCCTTCAGTGGATGAAAGGTCTTCCCTTGAGAGGCTTGTTAGCGAACCAACTGAGTTCGGTAAGACAATTGAGGAGCTTGCTGAACTGGCGAAAAAGAAACCCGATGCCATTGCTAAGGTTGTTAAGATTATGCTTGAAGAGGGGTAGGGATTTAAATTATGATAGGATTGGAAGAGGCTGAGGCGAGGCTTTGGAAGGAATACATTTCAACCAGGGATCCTAAACTTAAGGAGGAGATCATCCGTCGTTATATCCCATTAGTTAAATATATAGCTTCGAGGATAGGGGTAACTTTACCGCGCGGCTTTGATGAGGATGATTTGATAAGCGTGGGAATAATGGGGCTTCTCGAGGCCATAGACAGGTTTAATCCGGAGAGAAACGTTAAATTTGAAACTTTCGCTTCTCTTAGAATAAAAGGGGCTATAATAGATGAGCTTAGAAAGCTTGGATGGACGCCAAGGACCGTTCATGAGAAGCTGAAGAAGCTAGAAGAGGCGAGGCTTAATCTCTTTAATAAGTTTGGAAGAGATCCCACTGATGAGGAAGTGATGAATTATTTAAATCTTTCTCAGAAGGAGTATGAGAAGCTTCTTGAAAATGCTAAAGTTTTAACTCTTTTCCCTTTAGATTCTCTGGTTGAGCTTGAGGATGAGGAGGTCTCGGTTAAGGAGGTTATAAGCGACCCTATGCAGGCTCCTTTAGGGCAGCTTCTTGAGGAGGAGGAACTGGTTGAGGAGCTTTCTAAAGCTATATCGTCGCTTCCGGATAAGGAAAGACTTGTTATAATTCTCTACTATTACGAGGGTCTTACCCTTAAAGAGATAGGGGAGGTTTTAGGAGTTTCTGAGGCACGAGTCTGTCAACTCCACTCTTCTGCTATATTGAAGCTTAGGACTCGCTTGCGAAGTTTGGGTTAAGCTTTTTGAATAATGAGCGGGGGGTGAGTTTATGGCCTCTCTTCCTTTGGAGCTTAAGATAAGTGAAGATGGTATGGAAGCTTACCTTAAGCTTGAGGCTTTGCCTGATGGAAGGGTTCCTACCTTTGAGGAGATCATTTCTTTTTTAACTGAGTCTGGTGTTGTTTTTGGAGTGGATGAAGGCGCTATAAGGGAAGCTCTTGAGAATAAGAAATTTGGAGAGAATATCTTGGTGGCTCGTGGTGAAAGGCCTGAAGATGGCATTGATGGATATATAGATTATAAGTTTAATAAAGATAGGGAGTTGAAGCCAGCTGTTCTTGAAGATGGAAGGGTTGATTATAAAAACCTGGAGAGCATAGAGAACGTTGTAAGGGGACAGCTTTTAGCGGTTAAGGTTCCACCCAAGCCTGAGAAGGATGGTAAGACCGTGACAGGAAAGATTGTTAAGGCATATAAACCTAAGGATCCTAAGATACCTGCGGGTAAGAACACTTACCCTTCTGAGGATGGGATGAAGCTCTTTGCTGCGTGTGATGGGCATGTTGTTTATGAAAACGGTAAGGTAGTAGTCTATCCTGTTTTTACTAGGCGTGGAGATGTAGACTATTCCATAGGTAATATAGAGTTTGTGGGAGACGTCATCATTATGGGTAGCGTTTTACCAGATTTTAAGGTGAAAGCGGGAGGGAATTTGGAAGTCCATAAGTTGGTTGAGGGAGGTTTCCTTGAGGCTGAAGGTAATATAGTTATAAAGGGAGGAGTTTTTGGGAGAGGTAAGTCCTTAATTAAGACAAAGGGAGATATATTCCTGAAGTTTGCTGATCAGGCTACTCTTGAGGCTGGAGGTAGTGTAATAGCTGATGAATCGATAATAAATTGTAAGGTGGTAGCTGGGGGAAGCATTATAGCTAGGGGTCGTAAAGGTGTTATTGTTGGAGGAGAGGTCTATGCGGGGGACTTGGTTGATGTAACTCATTTAGGTTCTGATCTTGGCGTGAGAACCTATGTTGAGGTTGGTATAGATCCAGCCTTGAAGGAAGAATATGCCCAAGTAAATAGTGAGCTTGCCGAGATTCAAAACAAGCTGAGGGATCTTACAAAGGGAGTAGAGCTATTGAAGAGTATGGAGGAAAAGCTTGGTTCCCTTCCCGAGGAGAAGAAGGATCTTTACTTAAAGATGACGCGAGCGCTCTTTCAGCTTAAGGGACAGGCGGAAAGGCTTAAGAAAAGGAAAGAAGAGCTCGAGGAAAAAATAGAAAAGGTCAAGAAAGAGGGGAAGGTTGTGGTTCGAGGTGTGGTTTATCCGGGGGTTAGGATAACTATAAGGGGAGTTAAATTTGCAGTTAAAGAGGCTTTGAAGGAGGTTGTATTTTACAGAGAGGGAACCGAAATAAAGGTGGGGGCTTTAAGAGAACGGTGAGGTGATAGGGATTGGCGATCCGTCCCATAGACATGCAGGTACTTGTAGGAAAGCTATACGAGGTGGGAAGGGTTCAGCATCAGGAGGATCAGGCTTCCTTGGTCTCTCATCAGGCTTTCGCTTCAGAATTTAGAGAAAGGACGGAGAAAGAAAGGGTGCAAGTTCAAGCTACCTATAGGGGTGAGGGGCAGAAGGTTGAAGAGGAAAGAAGGGGAAGCGGGAGCGGTTATACTCCTTCACGGAGGAAGCGCCCCCAGAGTAACCTCTTTGTTTCTGGTGTTAAGGATCCTGTTAAGGGTAAGTTTATAGATATAACCTCTTAAAGATGCTATTCCTTTTGTTTTTTCTCTTGGGCTTTATAAGTGCAGTATTTTTGTTTTTCTTAAGAGGGGAAAGGCTTATAAGAGAAGGAGCGTTATTTTTTTATAAAAATAAGAGCCTTTTCAAGCTTAAGGAGGAAATTGAAGAAGAACTCAAGGATTTATTAAGCGAAATAAAGATGGAAAGGGAAGCTCTTCAGAGCTTAAAATTAGAGGCGAGGTTTTTAGCGGATAAGCTCGAAGCTTTAATAATAAGAGGAAGCGCGCTTAAAGATAGGGATAGTCAATGAAAAAGAGCTTTTTGACTCTCAAAATGGTTATAGCTCTTTTTCTATCATCCTTGATGGTAGGTATAATTTTCTTTTCCTTTTTAAAGATATTGAGGTTAGCCGATAAGCTTGCTTATTCCGCTTTAGTTCTATCTCAGGATATAAGAAGCTTACAGCTCTCATCGATTTTGAGCAGAGATTATAGCTATCTTTATATTGACTTTTATAGCTTAAGGAGGTATATATTGAGATATCCAGATTCAAAGGTTATCGAGAGATCGCTTCCTCAGGGGGTTAAAATTTTCTCCTCAAGTTTTGGGGGAACGGGTTTTCTCTCCTTTTCTCCATCAGGCTCTCCTCTTAGCGGGGGGTATATAGGTTTAAGCGATGGTGAAAAGAGGCTTTATGTGGTAATTGCTGTTTTTACAGGTAGGGTAAGGGTTACTGAAAGCTTACCTTAAAATTTACTTTCGATGGGGGTGTTTAGCTTGAAGAGCTTAAGAGCTAAGCTTATTTTATGGGGTGTGGTGGTCTCGGTTTTGGGTGTAGGATTGAGTGCCTTCTTGTTATCGGGGATATCCCTTTATCGAATTGAGGAAGCTTACTATTCTGAGGCTCGTGCCATTGCTCATGGGCTTCTTGAGGTATTTAACGCTATTGGGACTACTAACCTTGG
>JANXBX010000016.1 GCA_025060595.1 Synergistota bacterium
AGAAGCTCATCTGGAAGAAGTTAAAGCACGTTTTAATGTGGGTATGACTACAAAAAGCGAGCTCTTAAGAGCAGAAACGGCTTTAGCCAATGCTGAACTTGATATCATAAGGGCAGAAAACATTCTAAGAACCGCAGAGCTTAATTTGAAGTTTGCAATTGGTCTTGATAGAGATGAGGAGATAGAGATTAAAGAAGAATTAGTTTTTTCATCTTTGAGAGGAGAACTTAAAAGCTATATTGAGGAGGCTTTTTCAAAAAGGCCTGAACTTTTAAGTATGTCACATGCTATAGAAGCTTTAAGAGCTAATGAAAAAATAGCTTTGGCTAATTATAGCCCTCAAGTTTATTTCTCAGGTAATTACCAGTGGAGCGGTGATACTTTTCCACCTAAAAGTGATAGTTGGAGTGTGGCTCTTATTCTTAGTGTTAATCTTTTCGATGGTGGAGAAACGAAAGGTAAGGTTAATGAGATTAGGGCTAATATAAGTAAATTTCTGGCTGCTTTCGAAAATATTAAAAAGTCTATAGCTCTTCAGGTTGAATCTGCCTATCTTTCTGTTAAAGAGGCAGAGAAGAGGATAAAGGTGGCTGAGGCGTATGTTGATAAGGCTTTTGAAGATTTTAAAATGGCTGAGGAAGAGTATAAGGCTGGTGTTGGAACAACTTTAAACGTTCTTGATGCTCAAACTTCTTGGAAGCAAATGAAAAATAATTATATTCAAGCTCTTTATGATGCCAATGTAGCTGTTGCTAAATTGATTCTAGCGATAGGGAGGGATAGATTTTGAATAAGCTGCTTAGAATTATGTGTTTATTGGTTTTCCTACTGTATTTTACTTTAATTGGTTATACTCAAGAGCTACCCACTGTTAAAATTGTTGAGGTTAAAAATATGGAGTTTAAAAGGGTTTTTAACTTTACAGCTGACGCTGTTGCGTTAAAAGTAGTTGATATATACTCTCGAGTTCAAAACAGGATACTTAAAAAGCTTTATGTAGATGTAGGAGATAGAGTTAAGGATGGTCAGGTTTTAGCTTTACTAGATGATGAATATGCAAAAGTGACTTACCAAGGAGCTTTAGCAGGTGTTAAACAAGCTGAAGCTTCTGTGGAGCAAGCGCGTGTAGTTGCAGATAATGCTAAGGATAACTATCTTAGGCTCAAAGAGCTCTATGAGAAGAAAATAGTGTCTAAGCAAGCCTTTGATAACGCTAAAGCTCAATATGAGCAGGCTCTCGCTAGCCTAAAATTAGCTCAAGAAAAGCTTAAGTATGCTAAGGCTTCATTATCTGAAGCGGAGCTTCTTCTCAGTTATCATAAGATAGTTTCTCCTACTGATGGGGTTATTATAAAGAAGTTTATGGATGAGGGTACGATGATAATAGGCTCAACCCCAATTCTAAGGATAATCCAGGATAATCCTGTAAAAGTTCAAGGAGTTTTGCCACAGGAGGCCTTATCTTATATAAGAATTGGAGATGAGATAGAAGTTTATAGTGATGTTTATCCTGGTAAGGTTTTTAAAGGGAGATTGAAAGTGATATCTCCTGTTATAGACTCATCTACGAGAACTTTTTCAGTAGAAGCGTGGATTGATAATTCAGAGTACCTTCTGAAAGTTGGAATGTTTTTAAGAGCTAAACTCGTTGCTGGAAGTAGGAGGGTGTTAGCGGTTCCCTTAGAGTGTGTGACTTCTTTAAATCAGGTTTTTGTTTATTCCGATGGTGCGGTCTTCGAAAGAAGGATAGTCTTGGGAGAAGCACAGGATAGGTATGTAGAAGTCATTTCTGGGTTGAAAGAGAGAGAAAAAGTAGTTTTTCAACCTACTGCATGGCTTAAGAATGGTATGAGAGTAAAGGTGGTGGAGTGAAGAATGCTTAAACTTGTGAGGTTTTCAGTCAATAGGCCTGTTACTGTTTTAATGATCTTTTTTGGCGTTTTGGTTTTAGGAATATTTTCTCTTATTCATCTTAGAATAGATCTTTTGCCAGAAATAGAGCAGCCGGTAATAAATGTGATGACTACATGGTCTGGAGCAAGCGCAGCGGATGTAGAATCTGAGATTACTAAGGTAATGGAGGATTATCTGTCTACTATTTCAGGATTGGATGAGCTGCAATCACGCTCGCTGGATGGGATATCAATAGTAACGTGTATTTTTAAATGGGGTAGAGATTTATCGGATGCAACTAATGATATAAGAGATCAAATCGAAAGAGTGAAGAGATTTTTACCAGAGGATGCCGATGATCCAAGAATTTTGAAGTTCTCTACGACTATGTCTCCCGTCTTGATTTTAGTTTTCACTGCGAGTGAAAATTATTATCAGCTCTATCGTATAGTTGATAAATATGTTAGGGATGCGGTGGAAAGAGTACCCGGTGTTGGGACTACATCAGTTATGGGTGGTTTAGAGCGTCAAATAAACGTTATTTTAGATCTTGTGAAACTTGAAGCTTATAATATATCGCTTTCTCAAGTTAAAAATGCTTTAAGGATGAGTAATGTTACTATACCCGCTGGAACAATTGAAGTTGGGGTTAGGGAGTTTAATTTAAGAATTCCTGGAAAATACAATAGCATTGATGAAATTGCCAATACTGTGGTTGGTGCGTATGGTGGAAGACCCATTTATCTTAAAGATATTGCGAAAGTTGAGGATGGTTTTGCTGATGAAAATGTCAAATCTTTTGGAAATGGAAAGAGATCTGTTATTCTCGTAGTTAGGAAGCAAACCGATGCAAATACTGTGGAAGTTGCTAATGGAGTTAAGAGTAAACTGCCTTATATTAAGACTCTTCTTCCTAAAGATGCAGATGTTTACATAGCTATAGATTCATCAGAGTTTATAGTTCTTGCGATTAAAAGTCTTGTCATTACCTTGCTCCAAGGTTTGGGATTAGTTATGTTAATAACCCTTCTTTTCCTAAGAAGGTTTGGAGCAACTCTTACTATAGGTCTTTCTATACCTTTTTCTCTTATAATAACCTTTATTCTTATGTTTGGGGGTAAGTATACTATAAATCTTATTTCCCTTTCCTCTCTTGCTATAGCTTCTGGTATGGTAGTAGATAACTCTATAGTTGTTCTCGAAAATATTACACGTTATATGGAACGAGGAGTGAAACCTTTTGTAGCTGCAACTGTTGGGACTGCAGAGGTGGGAGCTGCTGTTTTAGCTTCTACTTTAACTACTCTTGCTGTTTTTGTTCCTTTGATGTTTATAACCGGATTTTCTGGAGTTATGTTTAAACAGCTTGCTTTCGTCATGTCGGCTGCAGTTGGGGCATCATTATTTATAGCTCTTACGCTTATACCTTCTGTAGCGGCAAGGAGATTAAAATCGGAGATTAAGAAAGGAATCTTTTACAAATTTGGTGAGAGAGCTTTGGTTGCTCTTGAGAGGTTTTATAAAGTTTTATTAAGTCTAGCATTAAGGGTGAGATGGTTTGTTGTGGCAATGGCTGTTTTAGGTTTGGTGTTCACAGGGTTTTTATTTAAACATATTGGGTTAGAGTTTGTTTCAAGTGCCGATATGGGAGAAGTACGCGTGACTTTTTATTTACCTGAAGGGACAAGTATAAAAGCTGCAGAGGATTATATGATGAAAGTAGTTAAGTTTATAGAAGAAAGAATTCCTGAGAAAGTAAGCTATTATAGTCGCTGTGGATCTGGAGGTCAGGGGGTGCTTTTTGGTTCTAGAGCTGGATCAAATGTAGTTGAAGTGGGAGTGAAGCTTGTATCTAAGACCAAGAGGAATAGGAGTGATAGAGAGATAGCAAGAGTAATAAGAGGATATTTAAGGAGTTTACCTGGTATAGAAAGTATAAGTGTTAGAACTTCTACTTTTTTAACTTCTATGCTTTCTGGGGTTCGAGGTGGTAGTTCTCTTCAGATTGATATTGCTGGGGATGATTTAGATGTTTTAAGAAACGTAGCTAATCAGGTTAAACAAATAGTCGAGACTGTAAAAGGTGTGGTTGATGTCTCAATATCTCAAGGAGAGCCTCGTCCGGAGCTTTGGATAGAGGTTGATAGGGAAAAGGCCTCTTTATTAGGTGTAAACATGAGTCTGCTTGGAGATACTATAAGGACTTACTTTGAAGGGACATCTCCAACAAGTTATAGTGAAGGTGGAGAGGAGTACGATATAGTTCTTCGGCTTAGAGAGGACCAAAGGAATAACCTAGAGTTACTATCTCAATTACCTATATTGACATCTACTGGTAATTTAATAAAACTTGGAAGCATTGCGAAGGTAGAAAGAAGATTGGGTCCCATGGAAATAACAAGGAAGGAGAGAATGAGGGTTTTTACTATTGATGCGAGTGTTATTGACAAAGCTATAAGCGAAGTTGAAAGAGAGATTAAAGAGAAGCTATCTAAAGAGGAACTTCCTACAGGTGTGAATATATTCTTTAGAGGTGAGATAAAACAGATGAAAGAAACCTATGCAGATTTGCTAAAAGTGCTGGCTCTTGGTATCATGCTTGTATACATGGTTATGGCATCTCAGTTTGAAGCGTTTCTTGACCCTTTAGTTATAATGTTTTCCGTTCCTTTTGCTTTTACTGGTGTAGCTTTGGGACTTTATATGTTTAAACAACCTTTAAGTACCCACGCTTTTTTAGGGATAATAATGCTTGTAGGTATAGTAGTTAATAATGCAATAGTACTTGTAGATTATACTAATCTTATGAGAGCAAGAGGATATCGATTATTTGAGGCTGTCTTAGAAACCGGTGTTAGAAGACTTAGACCTGTGCTTATGACAACTTTGACCACTGTAGGAGGTATGATTCCAATGCTCGTTTCGAGAGGAGAGGGGGCGGAAATATGGAAACCCTTGGCGGCAGTTATAATAGCTGGATTAAGTTTTTCTACTCTGGTTACATTGATATTGATACCGGTGGTTTATACTATTGTTGAACAGTATCTTAGAAGAAAGAAGAGGTTTGTCGAAAGTGGAGAGGCGGAGATTTTGGAAAGAGCTATGGGGGAAACTGAGGAGATTCTACCTCGTTCACTTTAGGATATCTTATGTTCGAAAATGGCTAGAAAGGAAAAGAGGTAAATGCCTTCAATGTGGTAGATGTTGTAAATTTGCTATAAGATGTCCTCATCTTACATTAGATAATAAGTGTGATATTTACAATCTTAAGCGTCCCAAGCAATGTATTTATTTTCCTATAGATGAAAGAGATCTTGCAGATGTAGACTTTAACTGTGGATACTATTTCGTAGATGATTAGTGTGTTATCATGCTTATACCCATCAGTATAAGCACTATTCCTGAAATTATTCTGATTGGTTTTAAGTATTGGGTTATTTTGCCAAAGATGTCAAAAGCCTTATGTATAGTTATCCCTGTTATGAGCAGGGGAATGCAGAATCCCATACCATAGGTCAAAAGAAGACTCGCTCCAAGAAAAGGGTTTTCGGTTGATGTAGCATAAAGTAGAATAGTTGTAAGTGTTGGTCCTATGCAGGGAGACCATCCTAATCCGAAAGAAAATCCCAAAAGGAAAGAGCCTATTAAAGGTAGATTTTTTCTTTTGGTTTTAAAATTGCTTTTAAATCCTAAAGATATTATATATTTGTCTAATATGAACTGGATGCCTAAAATTATTGCTAAACCTCCTCCTACAAGTCTTATAAACTCTTTATGTTTTATAACTAGTTTTCCAAGACCTCCGGCACTGTATCCTAATATTATAAATATCAGGGAAAGACCGATTAAAAAGGAAAAGATCTCTATTGCAATAAGGGGTATTTTCTTTTTGTTCCCAATATCATTTAAACTTAATCCTGCTATAAAAGCTATATATGAGGGGATTAACGGAAAAATACAGGGTGTGAAGAAAGTTATTAACCCTGCTATAAAAGCTAAAGAAAAACTTACACTTTCCAAATTTTATCACTCCTTTAGCGTTTAAGTATAGTGGAGGTGAAAAAAATGAAAACGAGTATTTTGGTTTTGACAGCTTTAGTGTTGGTTTTTACTTTTGGATTGAATAATACTTTTGCTCTCGAAGGAATAAAATTACCCTCCCTTTTTAATCCTGAAGAGAGCTTTTCTTTATTTGATCTTAAAGGAAAGGTGCTTCTTTTAAACTTTTGGACTATAGGTTGTCCTTATTGTAAAATGGTGTTACCAATATTAGATAAGATACAAGCTATCTTTCCTAACGATATAAGGGTGATTTCAATTTTGTACGCTCGGGGTAAGGATATAGATGAAGCTAAGAGGTGGATTCACGAAAAAGGTATAAATAAAATTTTATTCCTCTTAGATGAAAAGGGAATAGCTTTTAAAGAGTTTGATATTGTTGGAATTCCGCATACTATATTTTTTGATTGTGACGGGAATAAAGTAACAGAGCTTCGCGGAGCTTTTTCTGAAGAATTCATACTTTCCGTAGTCCGAAAAATCTTAGGTAAGTGAAATCCTTTGCATGTATGAATTCGATAAGTGGGAACTTGAACTGCTTTCTATAGCTTAATGCTGTAAGTCTATCATCTTCGGAGTCCCCTATATATATAGCGTAGTTAACTTTTAGTTCTTGAACTAGTTTGAATAGTCCGCGAGGATCAGGTTTCTTGTATTCTTCAGAAGTTATTATATGGCTTTTAGGTAACTTAAGATCAAGCTGAAACAGTGCATTTTGAGCTTCTTTCCATGTTCTACCAGTATATATTCCTATAAGGAATTTTCTCTTAACTTCAGATATATCAAAAATCGGTTTTTCTCTCTTCCAGAAACCTTCTTTTTCCCAGAAAAAGGGCTTAAAACCGTAAAAGTTTTCGCATTTTTCTCCACCATATATTTCCATGCAGATTCTTTTTATCAGCTCTTTTCTGTTTTCTTCGATGAAAATCCCTGTCTTTTTTTCTAAGTCTTTAAGTCCGTTCGGAGATAAAGAATCTAAAACCTCTCTTGGATCTTTGCTTTTACCTAGCATATACTTTTGTAGTAAAATAATAGCAATAGATACTTCCCAATCATCATTAAAGCCAGGAAGCGATTTGAGCTTTTCTATTAACTCAAGGTTGCCTTTAAAAGGCGGGAGGGCCTTTTCATAGGCCTCCCACCATATGTCGGAGGCTTTTATAGCTGTTGCGTGGAAAGAGCAACTAACGTCAAGTAAGGTCCCATCTATGTCAAATATCAGAGCTTCCGGTAGATATTTCCTCTTTTGTTTCCCCAGTTTTCTTAAGTCTGTCAATTACGAGTGTATACCCTCCTGCTCCGTATTCAAGCGCTCTTTTAACTCTGCTTATGGTTGCAGAGCTTGCGCCTGTTTTTTCAGCAACCTTTGCATAAGTATACCCTTCAGCAAGAAGTTTTGCAACCTCAAATCTTTGAGCTAAAGCTTTTATTTCGGCTATAGTGGCTATATCCTCTAAGAAAGCATAGCATTCTTCTATTGTTTTAAGGCAGAGGAATGCTTTACAAAGCTGATCGGTAGATTCACTCCGCCACTTTTCCCAGTTTCCCTTCAGGATCTTTTTCTTGCGTCCTCTTCCTTCTCTTCTCGAGTTCCTCCCAGACCTCATCTAATTTCACCTCCTTGAAAGCTAAAGCTACAAGTAAATGATACAATAAATCTGCACTTTCTGCAATAAGCTCTTTTTTGTTTTTATTTTTAAAGGCTAAAATTACTTCTACAGATTCTTCTCCAATTTTCCGAATGATGGCATCTTCTCCTTCTTTAACTAAGGAGGCTGTATAGGATCCCTCTGGTAAGTCTTTAATTCTATTTTCTATTATTTTGTACAGCTCATCAAGTATAGTTGATGAGAAAAGTTTTTCAGGTTGGCAGATACTTCTATAGAAACAGGAATAGTTGCCTGTATGGCAGGCAACTCCCTTTTGCTCTACTTCTATAAGTAAAGCATCTTCATCGCAATCATACTTTATACTTATTACTTTCTGAAGATTTCCAGAGCTTTCTCCTTTTTTCCATATACTCTTTCTGGATCTACTCCAATAGTGAACATAGCCCGTTTCTAAGGTTTTTTCAAAGGCATCTTTATTCATATAAGCTAACATTAAAACTTCTTTTGTTTTATAATCTTGGGTGATTACTGGTATTAATCCATTTTCGTCAAACTTGAGATTCATTAAATATTCCCTCCTTTCTTAATACATTTTATCATCTATTTATTCTATTTCAAGTTATAGGGGGTGAAAGGCTATGAAGCTATCCATAGGTATAGATATTGGCGGAACTTTTATAAAAGGTGGTGTTATTACTGAAGGAGGAGAAGTTGTTGATTTTTTAAAAATTAAAACACCGGATAGTAGAATGGTTAAGGATGTGATTGGAGTTGTTAAGTCTATTATTAATAATCTTATAGCTAAATATGAAGTAAGCTCTATAGGTGTAGCTTCACCAGGTTCTGTTTCAAAAGATGGTTTTGTATTGTTTTCACCTAATTTCCCCAGTTGGCGGGACATTCCTCTGAAACAACTTATAGAAAAGGAAATAGGGTTTTCTATTATATTAGACAACGATGCTAACGCTTATGCTTTTGGAGAATATGAAATTGGATGTGCTAAAAATGTAAATGATTTTATTCTTTTAACGCTTGGAACAGGTGTAGGAGGGGCTATTTTCTCTGGTGGTAAGCTTATTAAAGGATATATGGGAATAGGAGGGGAGCTTGGACATATAGTTGTGGGGGATGAGGGACCGGTTTGTGGTTGCGGAAATATAGGATGTTTGGAGACTTACTCTTCCTTGAGTGGCATATTTAAGCTTCTTAAGGAGGAGGGCTTTGAGGAAGAATATTGGGACTCCCTTAGTTTGCTCAGACTTTATAGGGAAGGAGAACCTATAGCTAAAAGAATTATTAGCAAATTTATTAATTATTTAATTAAAGCCATTATAAGCTATGTTCATATATTCAATCCTCAGCTTATAATTCTTGGAGGAGGACTATCAAGAGATTATAGAGAGATTTTAAGAGATTTAACCAAGAAAGTTAATGAACGTGTTATGCCTAGTTTTAGGGATACATTTAGTATAGTTTTTTCTTCACTATCTGATGAAGCTGGCATGATCGGTATAGCTCTTATGGCTTTAAAGGCGAATAGCAATTCCTTTTTCCTTTAGGTAAAATTTTAGTTCTCCTATTCGTATCTTTCCATAATGAAATAATGTAGCTGCTAAAGCGGCACTTGCCTTGGCTTTTAAGAAAACTTCGAAGAAGTCCTCTATTTTACCAGCTCCTCCAGAGGCTATAACTGGTATATTAACATTTTCAACTATAGCTTTTGTTAATTCTACATCATATCCATCTTCGGTTCCGTCTTTATCCATGCTTGTGAGCAATATTTCTCCAGCTCCTAAGTTTTCAACGGTTTTTGCCCATTCAATAGCATCTATTCCTGTTGCTTGTGTCCCGCTCTTTATAAAAACTTCCCATGAACTCTTAGTTTTATTTGTCTTTTTAGCATCTATTGCTACGACTATACATTGCCTGCCAAAGAGAGTGGATGATTCTCTTATTATTTCTGGGTTTAAGACTGCTGCTGTGTTTATAGATACCTTATCTGCTCCAGCTAAAAGTGCATTTCTTATATCATTTATGTCTCTAATTCCTCCTCCAACAGTTAGTGGAATGAAAAGCACTTCTGAAACCCTTTCAATAACTCTTAACATTGTATCTCGATTTTCTAGAGAAGCTGTTATATCAAGAAAAACAAGTTCGTCTGCTCCTTCCGAGTTGTAAACTTTAGCTAGTTCTACAGGGTCACCCGCATCTCTAAGGTTGATGAAGTTTATTCCTTTAACTACCCTCCCTTCCTTTACATCTAAACAGGGTATTATTCTTTTAGCTAACATTTTTTATCACCTCTAGAGGTATCGTTCCTTCATAAAAGGCTCTTCCTATAATAACTCCGTGAGCTCCTACCCTTTTAGCTGTTTCTATATCTTCTATGGAGGATATCCCACCAGCGAATATTATCTTTGAATTTTTGTTCTTAGTAAAGTTTTCCAAAGAAGGGGTATCTAAACCTTTCAGAGTCCCATCTCTATGCGTAAAAGTTATAATAAAATTTTCAAAACCATCGCTTAAGGCGTATTCTAGGAATTCGTATCCTTTTATGTTTGTTCTTTTTTGCCATCCTTGGACTTTTAGAAAACCCTCTTCGTCAATATCTATGGCTATTATTATTCTACTTTTTTCAATTTTTAAACTCTCCTTACATTCAAAGAACAAGGTGCTTATTATAGCGAAGTCCATACCCAATGATAAAATTTCCCTAAGTGTATTAATGTTTCTTATGCCTCCTCCTATTTCTATTTCTAAACCTGTCTTTTCCTTAATAGCCAAAGCTATGTGCAAATTTAGAGGTCTCCCTTCTTTAGCACCATCTAAATCTACTATATGAAGTCTTTTCGCCCCTGCTTCTTTAAATTTCAAAGCCATTTGTATAGGATCTTTTCTAAATAGTTCTCTTTCAAACAAACCTTGGTATAATCTTACACACATTCCATCTTTTAAGTCTATTGCTGGTATTATTAACATGATCTTTTTAGCCCCTCTAGTGAAAAATTAAGAAGCTTTAATCCTATTTCTCCCGATTTTTCTGGATGAAACTGAAAGCCTAAGAGGTTTTCCTCACCAATTATGGAAGGGAAGTTTATACCATAATGGGTTTCTCCTATAATTATTTTCTCTTCTTCTGGAACAGCATAGTAGGAATGAGCAAAGTAAAAGTATTGAGGAAATTGGAAATGTTCTAAAAAACTCTTTCCTTTTAAGTTAACTACGTTCCATCCCATATGAGGTATTGGAAGATCTTTTTCAGGGAGTTTCTTTATACTCCCTCTTAGAAGTTTAAGTCCTTCGTGAAAGCCTTCTTCTTCGCTTCTTTCAAATAGAAGTTGCATTCCTAAGCAAATTCCAAGAAGAGGGTTTCCCTTTTTTATCCAACTTTCGATTTTCTCTATCCAGCTAAATTTTATAAGATTTCTCATAGCGCTACCAAATGCTCCTACTCCTGGAAGTATCAATAATGATATTTCCCTTAATTCTGGCTCTATTAAAACTCTGAAAGGCTTTTCTAAGATTCTAATAGCATTTACAAGACTCTTTAAGTTACCAGCTCCATAATCTATTATCCCTATCAAATTACATCACTCCCTTAGTTGAGGGAATACCAGATTCTTCTTTTAAAGCCATTTTTAGAGCCTGTCCTACTCCTTTAAAGATGGCTTCAATTACGTGGTGCGCATTTCTACCTTTTCTTTTTATTATATGGAGGGTTATAAAAGCGTTGTGGGTAAAAGCTCGCCAAAACTCCTCTATAACTGAAACATCTAAGTTTCCCACTTGTTTTTCATTCAAATTCACGTCAAAAACAAAAAAGCACCTTTCTGCTAAATCTAAAGCCACTTCTACTAGAGCATCATCCATTGGCATTAGAAAGAAGCCAAAACGTTTTATGTTTTCTCTTTTTCCCAAGCTCTCTTTAAATGCTTTTCCTAAAACTATGCCTATATCTTCAACTATGTGGTGGTTATCTACATTAATATCTCCTTGAGCTTTTACTTCTAAATTAAAGTTGCCATGTAAAGCAAAAGTTTCAATCATATGGTTTAGAAATCCTATAGGTGTATCTATTAATGCTTTCCCTTGTCCCCTTATCTCTAACTTTACCTGAATTTTAGTTTCTCTTGTAACTCTCTCAGTAATAACCAGATTTTTTCTACCTCCTCTCTTTTACCTATGCTTATTCTTATATAGTTACCGTTTATATCAGGTTTCCTTATTTCTACATTTCTTTCTCTTAAAAAACTTATTACATCTAAACTTTCATCTAGAACCTTACATAAGATGAAATTTGTTTCTGATGGGTAAACTTTAAGAAAAGAGAGACTTTTTAATTTTTCTATTAGCCAGGCCCTGTTATTAAGGATCTCCTTTACTTTTTCTTTAACCCAATCGTCTTTTTCTAGCATCAAAAGTGCTGTTTTTTCTGAGAAAAGGCTTAGGTTAAATGGCAGGCGAACTTCGTTTATAAAATTTATGTTTTTCTTGGTAGATATTGCGTATCCTATTCTTGCTCCTGCTAAACCAAAGGCTTTAGAGAAGGTTCTGATTATGATAACATTTTCTCTTTCTATTGCTAATCTGAGGAAAGTTTTGCCGGAAAACTCATAATAGGCCTCGTCTATTATTGTAATTCCAGGATTTTTGTTAATAATACTTTCTATTTCTTCGGGAGGCCAGCAATTTGCAGTAGGATTATTAGGATATCCTAAAAAGGTTATAGCTCCGTCTTTTACAGCCGTTTCCATATAATTTAATGGAAGATTCCAGTTTTCATCTAATGGAATCTTTATAATACTTATTCCTAAAGTATCTGCTATTTTCTCATACATTGTAAATGTGGGATAGGGTATAACTAAGGGAAAGTTCTTTCTGTAAAAGGCAATCAATATATAGAGTATAAGTTCATCTGAGCCGTTGCCTACTATAATATTTTCCGGTTCAACGTTTAGTTTCTTAGCTAATGACTTCCTTAGGTCCCTTTGATCTGGGTCAGGATACCTGTTTATTTCTATATTTTTAAAAGTTTCTAAGAAATCTTCTTTGAACTCCTCAAGCGGATTAAAAGGGTTTTCGTTCAGGTTAGCCCTTAGTGGCCTGTCCATTTTGGTTTCTCCTTTTTAAACATGCTTTCTTTTCTAATCTTTATCGAAAGAGCATGTCCGTACAATCCTTCTGTTTCAGCTAAAATTGTGGTTGCTTCGGAAAGCTCCTTAAAGCCGTTTTCCGATATGGATAGAAAATTTATGGTTTTCATAAAGTCTTTAACACTTAAAGCGGAGAAAAACTTTGCTGTTCCTGAGGTGGGTAAAATATGATTGGGACCTCCTATATAATCGCCTATAACTTCAGAAGAGTAAGAGCCTAGAAATACAGTACCTGCATTCTTAATCTTGGGTAGAACTAAGAATGGTTCTCTTGTTTGTATTTCTAAATGTTCTGGTGCTATAAGGTTTACAAGTTCTGCTCCCTCTTCAATGTTATTTACTATGATGATCGCTCCGTAGTTTTCAAGAGATTCTCTTATTACTTCATTGCTAGGAAGGTCCTGTGCAAGGTGATATACGATGGAATGGACTCTTTCAGCAAGAGTGTTTGATGTTGTTATAAGAATGGCTGAGGACAAAGGATCATGTTCTGCCTGAGATATCAAGTCTGCGGCTACCCATGATGGATTTGCATTTTCATCAGCTAGTATGCAAATCTCGCTTGGTCCAGCAAGGGAATCTATTCCAATTTCTCCTAGTAAGAGTTTTTTAGCCATAGTGACATAGATATTACCTGGACCAACTACTTTGTTTACTTTAGGTATTGTTTCTGTTCCAAAGGCCATCGATGCTATAGCTATTGCTCCCCCAACCTTATAGATTTCATTTATACCTAACTCCTTAGCAGAGAATAGTATAGCTGGATTAACCTCGCCACTGTAAGAGGGTGGTGTACAAACTATTATTCTTTCTGCTCCTGCTATTTTTGCTGGTACAGCTGCCATTATAAGGGAAGAGGGGTATGAGGCTCTTCCTCCAGGCACATAAATTCCTATACTTTCTATTGGTACCATCTTTTGTCCCATTATGTTTCCGTTGTCTTCTTCCATTAACCAAGATTGTGGTTTCTGTTTTTCATGAAATTTCCATATCCTTTCGATTGATTTTCTAATAGCGTTTTTGGTTTCTTGGGACAGTAATTTTTCAGATTCAATAATTTCTCTCACACTTACTTTGATTTCGCTTTCTTTTAGCTCAACCCCTTGGAATCTTTTTACATCTTCTATTATTGCTTTGTCTCCTAACGCTTTAAGCCTTTGAATTGCTTCCTTAACTTTTGTTTCTATGTCTTCTCGTGTATGTGATCTTTCTGCTAGCATTTTTTCTAAGATGCTTTTTGCCTCTTCAGATCCTCTTATTATTTTCATTATTATCACCTCTTTCCAATATAGAGGCTATTTCAAGGATTTCCTCCGTTCTATTTTTATAGCAAACAGGATTAACAATGAGCCTTGCACTTACCTGAGCTACACTTTTTATGATTATAAGATCATTTTCTTTAAGGGTTCTTCCTGTTTCTTTAAGGTCTAAAATAACATCTACCAGGTTTATAAGGGGGGCTATTTCAACCGATCCATAGAGTTTTATTATGTCCATTTGGATTCCTTGGTAGTTTAGAAAATCTTCAGCTATTTTAGGATATTTTGTTCCTAGTTTTTTACCCCACAATATTTCTTTTTCGAAGGAAAATCCTTTTGTCCTTGGTGATGCAATCACAAGTTCGCATTTTCCAATACCTAGATCAGCTATTTCATAAACTTCTTCATTTCTTTCCCATATAACATCATTGCCGGCTATTCCTAAATCTGCTGCTCTTTTGGAGACGTAAAGAGGAATGTCAAATGGCTTGGCTAAAATAAGCTTAAGGCCGTTTCTTTCGATTACAAGTTTTCTACTTTTAGATAGATCTTCGTACGAATCTTCTATGATTCCTTTTTTGTTAAGTAAATCAACTATTTCTTTTAATAGTCTTCCCGTTGGTAAGGCTATTGATAAGTTCCTCTTCATCTATTTCTTGTCCCTCCATTTTTAAAAGAAGCTTTGGATTTTTTATCTTTACGAATCTATCTTCATTAGCCTGTGGAGGAAGAAGTAGTGTCTTAAATCCCTTTTCTCTTGCCTTTTTGACTAATTTTAGCGCTTTCTTTAAGTCTCTATCTGTATCAGTTACCTTTATTATTAAATCAATATCCATTTCTTTTCTATAGGAAGGAAGGTTTTTAAAGGAAAAGGCAAAACCGGTAGCAGGGATATTAAAGAGCTTATCATACCTTCCTCCTCCACCAAATATTTTTCCTTCCTTGGGGTTGCTTAATTCGAAGATTATTCCATTATAATAGTTCAGAGCTCTTATCATTCCTAGATCTATGGTAATATCTTCAAACTCTATGTTATCTAAAATTTTCCAAATTTCATTAAGGGCTTCTTCTATTAGTGACGAATTGAATGGGATCTTTACATCTTTTAGGGTTCTTTTTTTACATCTTATAAGTGGAAGCTTAAAAAGAAAATTCTTTTGCCCTTCCGGTATTTCCATGAAAGTGATTATTTCTCGATAAAGTACAAAGTTTTTGGAAGCAAGCGTTTCCTTAATAAGTTCTTTGTAATCTTCACTAACCGGAACAGAATCCAAAATCCCTTGAATTAGCTTTATATGGTTTAAGTCTACTATTGGGTTTTCTATACCTATTACTTTCATAGATTCTATTGCTAAGCTTAAAACCTCGATGTCAGCACATATTGATGGATCCCCAAATATTTCTACACCTATCTGAGGGAACTCAATAGGGTCTTCTCTCAGAAAGATCATTCCTCTATAGTAAAGTTTTAGAGGACGAGGTTCTCCGGCTAAATGGGTCATAGCAATCCTACCCACAGGTTTGGTTAGTTCTGGCCTCAGAGCAAGTATTTCGCCATCTCTATCTATTATTTTGTAGACCTTTTTCTTATAATCTTTCCCAAGCCCTTCAGTCAAAAACTCGTAATATTCAAAACTTGGGGGAATAACTTCCATATATCCCCAAAGCTCAAAAAGGGATGATAGAGTTGCTTCTATTTCTCTTAATGTTTTTGTTTCGTTTGGTAAATAATCCTTACAGCCTCTCGGTTTTATTAGATCCATTTGTTTCTCTATCGATTTACTTTAATAAAGTATTATAACTAGCATTTATAATTTAGCATACTTTGCTTTTGCTGTCAAGAAGTCAATAACTCCTCGTTGAATGTATATAAAGCTTTCATAAGTGGTAAAGAGTTTGGGTTTCTTATATGCTAGACTAGGTTTTTCTTTGAAAGCAGTTTTTCTTGAAAATCATACACCGTATATTTTCAAATAGAGAAATAATGTTTTGAATAGAGAAAAACAGATTTTAAAAGGAAGGAATAAATAGGATAAAAAACATTATCTTTATGAGCTTAAATTTTTTAATAATTAAGCTTGAGGTTGTTTCATGTCTTTGTTTATAATTCACTAGTAGGTGTTTCCAAGTTTTTAAGTGGAGGAGGGAGGGAAATGCGGAGAGCTTGGCTAAGTTTGGTGAGCGCGGGTATTATCTTAGTATTTGTCCTTGCTTCGTTTCCTGTTGAGGCAAAGATTACTTGGAAGCTCGGGCACTTGACAAACGAGCAGCATATTTGGCACCGTACAGCATTGAAGTTTGCTGAGCTTGTTAAAGCCAAGACTGGAGGAGAAATCGAAATAACTATTTATCCTAATGAACAACTTGGTAAGGAAATAGAAGTTTTAAATATGATTCAAGCTGGGACTGCGGAACTTACAATTTCTGGTGAGTCCATGCAGAATTGGGCTCCAAAAGCTGCATTGATTGCTGCTCCCTATGCTTTTAGGAGCATAGATCATATGATTAAGGCTATCACAGGAGATATAGGAAAGGAAATTGCTAACGAGATCGGAGAAAAGGTTAAGGTTATACCTCTTATATATCATATAAGGTCTCCTAGAAATCTTACTTCTAACAAACCTGTGAGTAAACCTGAAGATGTAAAGGGGTTGAGATTGCGTTTGCCTAATGTTCCACTTTTTGTTGAAGCTTGGAAAGCTGTGGGGGCTATTCCAGTAGTTATGGCGTTTAGCGAGGTTTTCACAGCTCTTCAGCAGGGAGTTATAGATGCCCAAGAGAATCCTTATGATCTTATATATAATGCGAGTTTCTATGAAGTCCAGAAATACGTTAACGAAACTGAGCATGTTATAGGTTGGGTCTGGACTGTTCTCGGAAAGAAGCAATTTGAGTCTCTTTCTAAAGAGTTACAGAAGGCGGTACTTGAAGCTGCTCAAGAGGCTCAGGTTTATGCTAACGATCTGTTCTATAAGGAGATACCTCCTATTAAACAAAAGCTTATAGAAAAAGGTATGACCATTAATTCTAATGTAGATAAAGCGGCATTCCAGAAGATTATGTCTCAAGCAGTCGAGAGGGTTTTAAAGCCTGAACAAGCTGATCTTTATAAAAGAATACAAGCACTTCAGTAATAGCTTGGTAGCTATACCTTTAGAAATAATTTAGAGGTCTCGGTAGGGTGTGCCGAGACCTCTAATTGTTATGGGTGATGGTTTATGAGAAAGGATGTAGATTTATTAGAAAAAGTGTTAGAATATGGGATGTTTGTATCTTTTGGGGTTCTCATAATAATAGTAACTTTAAGTGTAGTTACAAGATTTTTGCTACCCTTTATTGTACTTTCATGGGCGGAGGAGGCTTCAAGGTTCTTTTTTGTTTATACTGTTGCTTTTGGGGCTCCCTGTGCCTTTAAGAGAAATGAATTTGCCGTGGTTGATTTTTTGTTTAGGAGGTTATCTAGTGGGGTGCAAAAAAAACTTTCTTTGATATTTGATGCTACTACAGCTTTTCTTTTCTTGATAGTTTTCTTATATAGCTTACAGTTTGCAAAACTTGGAATCGCTCAATATTCTCCAACTATGGGTATTCCTATGATATTTGCTTATTCAAGTATGGTTTTAACTTCATTGTTTATAACTTTCTATAGTTCTTTGAAGTTTTTTAAAGCAGTGTTGAAGGGAGGAAGTTTACAATGATGGCATTGCTTTTATTTCTATCTTTCGTTTCTCTTTTGATAATAGGGGTTCCTGTAGCATTTTCTCTTGGCATATCCTCGCTAATCTATATAGTTATAAAGGGGATTCCTCTTAATATAATTCCTCAAAAAATGTATTCAGGAATAGATTCGTTTGTTCTCTTATGTATTCCAGCTTTTGTTTTAGCAGGGAACTTAATGAATACCGTGGGCATTACTCAGCGAATTATAAATTTATCTAATGCTCTTGTTGGGTTTATAAGAGGAGGTTTAGCTTTAGCTAATGTAGCTGCTTCTATGATATTTGCAGGGATTTCTGGAACAGCCCTTGCTGATACTGCGAGTATAGGAGCTATTTTGATTCCTGCTATGAAGAAAGAGGGGTATGATGCAGATTTCTCAGCAGCAGTGACAGCATCTTCTTCTACTGTTGGTCCTATAATTCCTCCTAGTGTTCCTATGATTATCGTGGGGACGCTTACCGGTCTTTCCGTTAGTAGGCTTTTTTTAGCTGGTGCTATTCCTGGAATTATATTAGGTTTTTCTTTGATGGGTATTACTTATTACATATCTATTAAGAAAAACTATCCTAAGGAAGAAAACTTTTCTCTCAAGAGAGTTGTAAAAGCTTTCTATGAGGCTTCATGGGCTGTAGGGATGATAATTATTATACTGGGGGGAATTTTAGGTGGAGTTTTCACTCCTACTGAAGCCTCGGTTATAGCTGTAGTTTATGCGGTTATAGTTGGGGCTCTGGTTTATAAAGAACTTAGGTTTAAGGATTTACCAAAGATTACTGTAGAATCTATAAGAATGACTACCTCTATAATGCTTCTTGTTGGGTTTGCGCGTTTATTTGCCTGGATTATAACCACAGAGCGTATTCCACAGATGGTTGCTGATTGGATATTAAATATTTCAACTAATCCTTTAGTTGTTATTCTATTGATAAATGCGGTTTTGCTTTTCGTAGGATGTTTTATGGAAACTATAGCTGCTCTTGTCATATTCGTTCCTGTATTGATGCCGGTGGCCATGAAAGTTGGCATGGATCCTATTCATTTTTCGGTTATGGTAGTTTTAAATCTGGTTATTGGTCTATGTACTCCTCCTTTTGGTGTTTGCTTATTTGTAGCTGCAAGTATTGCAAGAATTTCACTTGGTGAGCTTGTGAGAGCGATAGCACCCTTTCTTCTGGTTCTTATAGGTGTTTTAATGTTGGTTAGCTATTTCCCTTCCCTTAGTTTAATATTACCGAATTTGGTTTATGGGGTAAGATAAAGATGAAAAGTATTGTAGTCTTAAGACCAGGATCCCTTACTATAGAGGATAGGTATATCCCTAGAATTGAAAGAGAGGACGAAGTCTTAATTAAAGTGAAATCTGCTGGTATTTGTGGTTCTGATTTACACATATACCATGGAAGATCTCCGGTTGCTACTTATCCACGGGTTATAGGACATGAGGTAGTGGGGGAAGTTGTAGAAAAGGGTAAATCCGTTACTAAAGTTAAAGAAGGTGATAGTGTAGTTGTAGAACCTATATTTTATTGTGGGGAATGTTATGCTTGCCGTATGAGGAGGCCTAACGTGTGTGAGAGACTGGAAGTTTTTGGTGTTCACAGGGATGGTGGTTTTCAGGAGTATATAGTTCTTCCAGAACGAAATGTTTATGTTTTTTCAAGGGAGCTTGATTGGAATGAGGCTGTTCTTATAGAGCCTTTTACTATTGCTGCTGAGGTTAAGGGTAGAGGTATGATTAGAAAAGGGGACAATGTCTTTATAATTGGCGCTGGCCCTATAGGATTATGTTTATTGCAATATCTTAAGCTATTTGATGTTAATTGTGGTATATGCGATTTGATCAAAACGCGTTTAAAGTTGGCTGAAGATATAGGAGCCGATTTTGTGATAGATTCCAAGCATTATGAAATAGAAGAGGTTCTAAAATATTTTTCTAAGGGGGCTAATGTAGTTATAGATGCTGTTGGTTTGCCGGAAACTTTTGAAAAAGCGGTTAAGATAGCTTCTCCTGCTGGAAGGGTCATAGTTTTGGGATTCGATAATAGACCTTCTATGATTTCTCAAGTTTCTATAACCTTAAAAGGGCTTACTATTTTGGGTTCAAGACTTCAAGCGTATAAATTTTCTAAAGTAATAGAATTATTTAATAGTGGGAGGTTAAGGCCTAAAAGGCTAATAACTCATGTTTTCTCTTTCAAGGAGGTCTTAGAAGCTTTTAACCTTATTGAGAATTATCCTGAGAAAGTTTGTAAAGTGGTTCTTAACTTCTAAATTTTTAGTTATAATGTCTTTGGGGGGTAACCTGATCATGAATGAGGTAGGTAAGCTTCTTATTGAGTTTCAGAAAGATGAGATAACTCAAAGTTTGCTTTATGAAAGGATAGCGAAGAGCTTAAAGGATGAAAATAAAAAGATCTTAGAGAATATGGCTTTGGATGAAAGGGATCATTATGAAAGGTTGAAGAAGTATACAGGGAGAGATGTTTTTCCACAAAAGTATAAGTTGTTAAAGTTTTTCTTACTTTGGAAAGTTTTTGGATTAACTTTTGTTATAAAGCTTATGGAAAAAGGGGAAGAAAGAGCAAGAGAAGGTTATAGAAAAATTCTTTCTTATATTCCAGAGATAAATAAGATTTTTCACGATGAGGAAAAACATGAAAAAGAGCTCACAAATATGATTGATGAGAAAAGACTTAAATATGTTAGTTCTATGATTTTGGGTGTGAGTGATGCTATTGTAGAGCTTACAGGAGCCGTTGCGGGTTTAACTTTTGCCTTTCAGAATTCTGAGCTTGTTGGAGCAGCAGGGATGATAACAGGTATAGCTGCGTCTTTGTCGATGTCTGTATCTGAATATCTTTCCCAAAAAAGTGAGTTAGAGGAAGGGAAGAGCCCAATTAGTGCAGCTGTTTATACTGGTTTTGCTTATATAATTGCTGTTTTCTTCCTTGTTATACCCTTTTTTATTTTTGAGAAAGTATTTTTAGCTTTAGGGTTATCTTTGCTTAACGCTCTTCTTATAATAGCCCTTTTTTGTTTTTTTGTTTCGGTAGTTAAAGAAGAGGCTTTTAAAAGGAATTTTTTTGAAATGGCATTATTGAGTTTTTCTGTGGCTGGTGTTTCCTTTGTTATAGGAGCGCTTGCTAGAAAATTTTTGGGTATAGAGATATGAAGATTGAGATAAATGATTTTACAGAAGGTAAGATTGTAAGTCACCTTATTCTTTTTTCCTTTCCTTTAATATGGGGGAATTTCCTTCAAGTTTTTTATAACGCTGTGGATAGCTTTTGGGTTGGTAAATTTCTGGGCCCCCGAGCATTGGCTGCTGTTTCTGTAAGTTTTCCTTTGATATTTGCGCTTGTTTCTTTAATGATGGGGATAAGCTCAGCTACTACAACGCTTGTTTCTCAGTATTTTGGAGCAAAAAAGGATGAAGATCTTAATAAAACTATCTTTAGTTCCCTCTTTTTGTCAGTAGCTATAGGAGTTTTAATAACGATTTTAGGAATGATTTTTAAAAGATCCCTGCTCAACATTGTAAATGTTCCTTGGGATGTATTTTCTCTTGCAGATGTTTACTTTAGTATATGTCTTTTAGGGTTTATTCCCTCTTTTTTATATAACATAGCAAGTGCAGTGCTTATGGGACTTGGTGATTCTAGGACTCCAGTTAAAATCCTTGGGTATTCGACGCTTCTTAATATAGTCTTGGATCCTGTGTTTATATTTGGTTTGGGTCCAATACCTCCTATGGGAATTAAGGGAGCGGCGATTGCAACAGTTATTTCTCAGGCATTTTCGGCATTTTTGTGTGTTAGCTGTATTATTAAAGAAAAAGTTTTAGGGCTTGGCGGTGATTCGAAAGTTTTAACTTTTCGTGAAATAAAATTGCTGTTCAGGGTAGGGCTTCCTGTAGGAGTCCAGAATTTGTTAATATCTCTGGGGCATGTATTTCTTAATGCTTTAGTCAATTTGTTTGGGAGTAGTGTAACTGCTGGTTTTGGTGCTGGTGTGCGTGTAGGTTCTTTCGCTATTTTGCCTGCTATGAGTGTAGGAATAGCTGTTGCTTCTCTTGTGGGGCAAAACATTGGTGCAGGTAAAGAAAAAAGAGTTAGAGAAGTAGTTATATGGGGTTCTATCTTGGGTGGGGGAATAAGTTTTTGCGTCACAGTTGTTGCTTTAACATTTTCATCTGAGCTTATATCCCTCTTTACGACTGATCAAAAAGTAATTGAAGAAGGGGTTACTTTTTTAAAATATGATGCTTTGGGATATGTGTTATTTGCAATTATTTTTGTTTTAGGCGGTGTGTTTAGAGGAGCAGGTGATACATTAGCAGTAATGGTTATGACGATTATTAGCATGTGGGGAGTAAGAATACCTTTAGCTGCTTATCTTTCTTTAAAAACTTCCATGGGGGTTGAAGGTGTATGGATGGCCATGCCCTTAGGGGCCTTAACCGGCTTAATCTTGCAATTCCTGTATTATAAACTTGGTTTATGGAGAAAGCGTGTAATAGCTGTTAGAAGCTATGGTAAAGAGTCTTGATTTAAATAGTAAATTTAGCTGGCGAGACAAATTTTTTCATGATTTTTTAAATGAAAACAATGTTTAAGCTTGACTTTTGGGTTTAGCCTTAATATAATATAACTGAAATCGCGGGGTGGAGCAGCAGGTAGCTCGTCGGGCTCATAACCCGAAGGTCGCGGGTTCGAATCCCGCCCCCGCAACCATTCTGTTATTTCTAATTGAAAGTGGCGGTGTAGCTCAGCTGGCGAGAGCATACGGCT
Organism: Synergistota bacterium; assembly: GCA_025060595.1. Lineage (NCBI taxonomy): Bacteria > Thermotogati > Synergistota > Synergistota bacterium. The sequence goes on from JANXBX010000016.1 coordinate 22,485, forward strand.
CATACCCGTAAGGTCCAGGGTTCGAGCCCCTGCACCGCCACCAATTTATTTTTCATGCTTATTGATAAAGTTAAAAAATTTATTGACGAGCATAGGCTTTTTGAAAAGGGAGAAAAAGTACTTGTAGCTGTTTCAGGAGGAATAGATTCGGTTGTTTTACTTGACCTTCTTGTAAATCTTTCCCCTTCTTATGATTTTAAGCTCCATGTAATTCACCTTGATCATGGTATAAGAGGACTAGATTCTTATGAGGACGCTCTTTTTGTCGAAAAGCTTGCCTTGAAGTATGGGTTAAATTTTACTATTGGAAGAAGCGATGCTCGGCTGGGTAGAAAAGGGGAGACTCTTGAAGAGTCAGCAAGAAAAGTTAGGTACAGCTTCTTTAAACGTTGTTTGGAAACTGTTGGCGCAAATAAAATAGCTCTTGCCCATAACGCGGATGATCAAGTTGAAACTGTACTGATGAGGATTATAAGAGGTACTGGTCCATTAGGTCTTTGTGGTATGCGTCCCAAGACCTCTTTCTACGTAAGGCCTCTTTTAAAAGTGTGGCGATCTGAAATAGAGGCTTACTCTTCAGAAAAAGGTCTTGATTACAGGACAGATATAACGAATTATGATCCTTATTATTTTAGAAATAGGATACGATATCTTCTTTTGCCTATATTAGAGAGTTATAATCCATCCATTAAGGAAGGCTTATTAAGGCTCTCTGAATTGATGTGGATGGAGAGAGATTTTGTCGATAGTTTTATTGAAGCAGAGTTCGAAAGGAGTCTTCTCTTGCAAAAAGAAGGGGAAATTTGTTTTAATTCGGGAGCATTACGTGCAAATAGGTTTCTTTTTTCGGAGATTATTAGAAGGGCTATAGAAAGCCTAGTAGGAGACTTTTATGGTTTTTCTAAAGAGGATATAGATAGTGTTTGGGATAAAGGAAAGGGAGTATTTAATCTGCCTAGGCAGGTTGTAGTCAAGGATGATGGGGAAAAGATATGTGTTTTTCTAAGGAGACAAGGAGAGTTTCTTAAGAGGGAAGAATGGCTTTTTGAACTTAATGTGCCTGGGGTAACTAAAGTACCTCGAGGTATAATAAAGGCTGAATATGTTTCCTGTTTTAGAAAGTCGACAAGTGAGTTTGAGGCTTTTCTTGATGTTGATAAATTGAAATTTCCTCTTTTCGTTAGAAATAGAAAGGGTGGTGACAGAATTCAACCGTTAGGAATGAAGGGCAGAAAGAAACTTAAAAAGCTCTTTGCAGAGGCTTCTATTCCTATTGAAGAACGAGACGAGATTCCTATTGTTGTTGATAGAGACGGAGATATTGTGTGGGTTGGAGGAGTTAAAATTGCTGAAAAAGTAAAAGTGGATGAAAATTCAAAAAGGATATTGCACCTTGTATACTTGAGAGGTGATTCTGATTGAGACATTATGTAGGTGAGATTTTGATTTCACGGGAAGATATACAAAAGAGGGTTAAAGAACTTGCTGAAGTTATATCTAAGGATTACGAGGGCAAAGATCCTGTGTTTGTTGGGGTTCTAAAAGGAGCAATAATGTTTATGGCAGATCTTTTAAGAAACATCCCTTTTAGTGTGTATGTAGATTTTATGGCTGTTTCAAGTTATGGTAATTCTACTGAAACAAGTGGGATAGTTAAGATAGATAAAGATCTTGATACAGATATAAAAGGAAGACATGTGCTTATAGTGGAAGATATCATAGATTCAGGTTTAACCCTTCAGTATTTGTTAGGTCTTCTTTCATCAAGAATACCTGCTAGCCTAAAGGTTTGTGCGCTTCTTAGTAAGCCAGCAAGAAGGAAAGTGGAAATCCCAATAGCCTATTTAGGGTTTAACATTCCTTCTGAGTTTGTAGTTGGATATGGGTTGGATTTTGCTGGTAGGTATAGGAATCTTCCAGATATACGTATTTTACGATTTGAAGATCAGTAACAATTTGTGTATGGTATAATTTTTATAGGAGGTGTGTCTGGGATAAGAGATGAATAGACTTTTGAGGAATCTTGGGTTGTATCTAATTTTTATAGTTTTAGTTATTTCAATGGTTAATACCTTTTTTTCTCCCCAAGAGGGGATGAAAGTTTCTCAACGTTTAAGTTTTAGTACTTTTTTAAATGCTGTTGAGAATGGGTTGGTTAAAGAAGTTGTAATAGAGGAAAATACCGTTAAAGGAATTATGAAGGATGGAACTGTATTCACAGTTAATATAGTTAATGATCCTTCTCTTCCTCAGATATTAGCCAAAAAGGGTGTTAAAGTTGAGGTTGAACCGCCTGTAAAAACTCCCTGGTGGGCTCAGTTTTTCTCTTCTCTTTTCCCTACGTTGCTTTTGATTGGAGCATGGATTTTTATCTTATATCATATGCAAGGTGGCGGGGGAAAGGTTATGTCTTTCGGAAAAAGCAGAGCTAAACTTTTCCTTGATAACCGTCCTAGAGTTACTTTTAAGGATGTGGCTGGCATAGAGGAAGCAAAGGAAGAGCTTAAGGAAGTAATAGATTATCTTAAAAATCCTAAGAAATACCAAAGGATGGGAGCAAAGATCCCTAAGGGTATTTTGCTTCTGGGATCACCAGGAACGGGCAAAACTCTTCTTGCTAGAGCAGTTGCTGGTGAAGCGGAAGTGCCTTTCTTTTCTGTAAGTGGTTCCGATTTTGTAGAGATGTTTGTAGGTGTAGGAGCTGCGAGGGTGAGAGATCTATTTGATCAAGCAAGGAGGCATGCTCCTTGTATTATTTTTATAGATGAAATAGATGCTGTTGGAAGGCATCGTGGAGCTGGTTTAGGTGGAGGTCATGACGAGAGAGAACAGACGCTTAATCAGCTTTTGGTTGAGATGGACGGGTTTGATATGAATCAAGGAATAATATTAATAGCTGCTACTAACAGGCCTGATATTCTTGATCCTGCTCTTTTACGGCCTGGAAGGTTTGATAGACACATAGTGGTAGATAAACCGGATCTTAAGGGGAGAGAGGAAATTCTTAAGGTTCATTGTAGAGATAAACCTTTGGCTTCCGATGTAGACCTTAAAGTTATAGCTAGAAGAACACCAGGATTTGTTGGAGCAGATCTTGCAAATCTTGTTAATGAAGCAGCTCTTCTTGCAGCAAGAAGAAACAAAGATAAAATAACCATGGAAGAGTTTGAAGAGGCAATTGATAGGGTGTTAGCTGGTCCTGAGAGGAGATCGAGGCTTATAAGTGAAAAGGAAAAGAGAATAATAGCTTACCATGAAGCAGGCCATGCTCTAGTTGCTAGGATGTTACCTGGGGTAGATCCTGTTCATAGGATATCTATAATACCAAGGGGACACGCTGCTTTGGGTTACACTCTTCAGCTGCCTACGGAGGATAGATATCTTACTACTAAAACAGAATTGCTCAATAGGATTGCTGTTCTGTTAGGAGGAAGGGTTGCAGAGAAAATTGTGTTTGGTGACGTTACTACAGGAGCCCAAAATGATTTGGAAAGGGCTACTGCAATAGCGAGGGAAATGATATGTGAATATGGGATGAGTGAAAGACTTGGACCGCTGACTCTTGGTAAGAAGCATAGACAGGTTTTCTTAGGTAAAGATATAGTGGAAGATAGAAACTATAGCGAGGAAGTTGCCTATGCTATTGATCAGGAAATTAGGCAGCTTATAGATAAGTGTTATTCGATGGCTGAAAAAGTTATCTTAGAAAACATGGATAAACTTAAAAGGTTAGCTGAAACTTTATTAGATGTGGAAGTGTTGGAGGGGGATGATATAGATAAAATACTTGAGGGGAGAGAGCTTAGAGAGGATGATGGAGCTATAAAGTCTTTAGAAGAAAAGGAGAAGAGTTTGGAGGAAGACGTATTAAAGCGTCCTACTGTTTTTCCTAAACCAGCATGACTGAACGAAGGGAGGGTTTGTCTTGATCAATCCTAGTTTTAGACTTAAAAAGGGGTTAAGAGGAACCGCCCAAATAGTCGTTGATCGTAAACATCTGGCTACCGAGTTTATACAACCTTCGGTAGAGTCTTTAGGCACTCCTGTTCTTATAAATTTGATGAATCTTGCTGCCTTTAATGCTGTGAAGGATTATTTGCCGCAAGGCTATACAACGGTTTGCACTTATGTTAATGTGAGGCACATTTCAGCAACACCTTTGGGAATAGCAGTTACGGCTGAGGCTATTTTAGAGGAGATAGAAGGAAGCAGATTAACGTTTAAGGTTAGGGCGTATGATGAATTTGAGCTGGTTGGTGATGGAATAATAGAGAGGTGGATTGTTGAGGAAGATAAGTTTCTTAATAAGGTCCGTGAACGTAAAAAGGTTATCATGGAAGGTAAAAAGATGTAAATTTAATCTGAGTATTGGTTTTTGGGGAAGGGGGCTCCTCTTTCTGTAGAAAGAAGAGCCCCCTTACTTTCTGACTTGACGGAGGTGTGGTTTTAAATGATGAAGTGTATAAATAAAGAAAAAAACCTGCAGAAGTGTTCTTGTACTTATGAGCCTTGTTCTAAGAAAGGAATTTGTTGCGAGTGTCTAAAATATCATTTGAGTAATAGAGAATTACCTGCTTGCTTTTTCCCTCCGGACGTTGAGATGACCTATGATAGGTCTATAGAGAGATTTCTTTCTATACATAAGAGGTGAATCAGAGAGGCATGTCGAAATTTAAGTTAGTGGCACCATATCCACCCCAGGGAGATCAGCCTAAAGCGATAGAAAAGTTGGTTGAAGGGGTTAAGAAGGGGTATAGATTTCAGACTCTTTTAGGAGTTACTGGATCTGGTAAGACTTTTACCATGGCGAATGTAATAGAGAAGGTAGGATTACCAACCCTTGTGATAGCGCATAATAAAACCCTTGCTGCTCAGCTTTATAGCGAGTTTAGAGAGTTCTTCCCTTATAATGCTGTTAGATATTTTGTTAGTTATTACGATTATTACCAGCCCGAAGCTTATGTTCCCGAGACCGATACTTATATAGAAAAGGATGCTTCTATAAATGAGGAAATAGAAAAGCTTAGGCTTTCAACGACGAAAGCTTTATTAGAAAGAGATGATGTTATAGTGGTAGCTACAGTTTCTTGCATATACGGGATAGGTTCAAGGAAAGAATATGAAAGGGTTATATTTTCTGTCGAAAAGGGGATGAAGATTACTAGAAGGAAAATTATTGAAAGACTTGTAGAGCTTTACTACGAGAGGAATGATCTTGTTCTCGAAAGAGGAAAGTTTAGGGTTAAAGGTGATATCATAGAAATATATCCTCCTTACGAGGAGATTGGGGTTAGAATAGAGCTTTTTGGGGATGAAGTTGATAGAATTTCTGAGTTTCACATACTTACTGGTAAGATGTTGAAGGAAAAAAGCAAGCTTTGTTTATATCCTGCTAAGCACTTTGTTACCTCGGAGGAAATAATTAATAGGGCTGTAAAATTAATAGAGATGGAGCTTGAAGAAAGAGTCAAATGGTTCAAGGAGAGAGGAAAATATCTTGAAGCAGAACGCCTAGAGCTTAGAACAAAGTATGACTTAGAACTGTTAAAAGAGGTGGGTTACTGTCCTGGGATAGAAAACTACTCAAGGTATTTAAGCGGAAGAGAACCGGGTGAGCCTCCGGGAACTCTTCTTGATTTTTTCCCTGATGATTTTTTGATGTTTATAGATGAATCCCATATGACTGTACCTCAGATAAGGGGAATGTATAATGGAGATAGGTCTCGAAAAGAGACGTTGGTTGAATACGGTTTTAGGCTACCTTCTGCTTTAGATAATAGGCCTTTAAAGTGGGAGGAGTTTCAGCAATATATGAAGAAAGTCATCTTTGTCTCTGCTACTCCAGGAGATTACGAACTAGAGGTTAGTTCGCAAGTAGTTGAGCAGCTTGTCAGGCCGACAGGTATAGTTGATCCTGAAGTTGAGATAAAGCCAGCTAAAACACAAATGGACGATCTCCTTAAGGAGATAGCAGAAACTGTAGGTAAGGGTGAGAGAGTACTTGTTAATACCCTCACTAAGAAAATGGCAGAGGACATAGCGTCTTTTCTTTCGGATTTGAGTATAAGGGTAAAGTATCTTCATTCGGAAATAGATACAGTGGAGAGAGCCGAGATCCTTAAGGGGCTTAGGTTAGGTGAGTTTGATGTATTAGTTGGAGTTAATCTTTTGAGAGAGGGACTTGATCTTCCTGAGGTATCCCTCGTTGCTATTCTTGATGCAGATAGACAGGGGTTTTTAAGGAGTGAGCGTTCCTTGATTCAGATGATAGGTAGGGCTGCGCGTAACGTTAGAGGGAAAGTCATACTTTATGCTGACGAGATAACAGAATCTCTGAGAAAAGCTGTTGCTGAAACAGAGAGAAGAAGAAGAGTTCAGATGGAATTTAATCAAAGACATGGCATTACTCCTAGAACTATAGTTAAAGAGGTTAGAGACTATCTTCCGGAGGTTAGCAAAAAGTCTAGGAAGGAAGAAGTATATAGTAAGGTTACAGAAGAGATTATTCCCTATGATATTTCTCCTGAGGAGAAAAAAGCATTAATCTCCTCTTTGGAAAAGGAAATGTGGAATGCTGTGGAGCGACTCGACTTTGAAAAAGCTGCTGAAATTAGAGATATTTTATCTTTACTAAAAGGAGGAGAAAGAGATTAATGAAAGCTATAAAAGATATAGTATGGTGGGTTTTTGTAAACGTAAGGTTGATAACTATTATTTCGGTGGTTTTTAGTGTTATTGGGGCGTTTTTCGTTTATATAATGGGTGCGCTTTATATATTTAAAGTTATTTTCTCTCATATGCGAGCTGAGGAGATACCTCCCTTAAAGCTATTAACGGCTGATCTTTTGATAGCTTTGGACTTGTTTCTTTGCGGAAGCTTATTCATTATCTTCTCTTACGGGACCTATGACCTATTCATAAGAAAAACTTCTGTTGAAAATGTAATGGACTCTGCAACTTGTGGTCCAATCTGGTTAAGTATAAAAAATGTAGAAGATTTGAAAAGCTACCTTTTAGGCTATATACTTATAATGTTAAGTGTTACTTTTTTGAAACAAGCTGTTGCTGTGGATTATACGTCTCCAGTTTCGCTATTCCTTTTTGCGGGTGGAATATTCCTTTTAGGTTTAACTTATTATTTTGCTCATAAGAGGTAGTTTTATAATGTCGTATGACAATATAGTAATTAGAGGAGCAAGAGAACATAATCTAAAAAATATAAATCTTGAGCTTCCTAAAGGTAAGCTGATAGTTGTAACAGGTGTTTCTGGTTCTGGAAAATCTTCTTTAGCTTTCGATACTATATATGCTGAAGGGCAAAGGAGATATGTAGAATCACTTTCTGCTTATGCTAGACAGTTTCTTGGTAGGATGGAAAAGCCTGATGTAGACTCTATTGAAGGGTTGTCCCCTGCTATTTCTATAGATCAGAAGGGTGTCCCTAAAAACCCTAGATCAACGGTTGGAACTATAACGGAGATTTATGATTACCTGAGACTTCTTTTTGCAAGGATAGGGATTCCTCATTGTTTTAAATGTGGTAGAGTAATAGAAAGACAGACTGTGGATCATATGGTAGAAAAAATTTTTTCTCTTCCGGCAGGAACGAGGATCCAAATCCTTTCTCCTTTAGTACGGGGAAGGAAAGGGGAATTTAAAAATCTTTTCATAGAACTTCAAAAAGGAGGATTTTTAAGGGTTAGAGTAGATGGGATTACCCTTTGGCTTGAGGAGGAGATTACGCTAGACAAGGCTAAAAAGCATGATATAGACGTTATTATAGATAGACTTATTGTAAATGAGGAAAATAAAAGTAGAATTTATGATTCCTTGGAGCAGGCTTTAAGATTGTCTAAAGGACTTGTTCTCATTCTTGTAGGAGATGGCGAAGAGATATTGCTTTCTGAAAGATTCGCTTGTCCTTATTGTGAGGTTAGTCTTCCTGAGATAGAACCAAGGCTATTTTCCTTCAATAGCCCTTATGGTGCCTGTTCTGCTTGTGATGGTCTTGGAGTCAAGATTGAGTTTGCGCCAGATCTCATAATTGATGAGGAACTTTCGATATGTGAGGGTGCTGTAAGACCATGGCGTGATAGTAGGTATGAGGAATTTTACTTAAAGAAACTTGAGGTTTTAGCGAAGGAATACGGGTTTTCCTTAGGCGTTCCTTTTAAGAATCTACCTGAAGATATCAAAAACATCATTCTTTATGGTTCTGATAAGGTTTTTTCTTTCAAGTTTTACTCTCGTGATGGAGCTTATGATTATAGAGGTTATTTTGAAGGTGTTATTCCTCAGCTTGAAAGGAAATATAGAGAGACCGAATCAGAAGTTGTTAAGGAAGAACTTGAAAGGTTCATGAGATTTAATTCTTGTCCTAAGTGTAAAGGCGCTCGTTTAAGAGAGGAAGCTCTTGCTGTTAAGATCGCTGGTAAGAATATATATGAACTAACCTGTATGCCCATAAGAGATCTATATGCTTTTCTTAAGGAACTTAGATTTAGTGAGAAAGAAAGACAGATAGCTCGTGTTCCTATAAAAGAAATACTGTCAAGACTTGATTTCCTTATTAACGTTGGTGTAGGTTACCTTACATTGGCAAGACCTGGGTATACGCTCTCAGGGGGAGAGGCTCAGAGGATAAGACTTGCTACTCAGATAGGCTCTGGTCTTACAGGGGTACTTTATGTTCTTGATGAACCTACGGTTGGGCTTCATCCAAGAGATACAGAACGGCTTCTAAACATGTTAGAGAAACTGAGGGACATGGGAAATACGCTGTTAGTGGTTGAACATGACGAGCTTACTATAAGAAGAGCAGATTATATTGTGGAACTCGGGCCAGGAGCAGGTGTTAACGGTGGAGAGGTAGTATATCAGGGAACGCTTGATGAGCTTTTAAAAAGCGAAAAATCTCTAACAGGTGCTTTTCTTTCGGGCAGGAAAAGAATTCCAGTCCCTTCCTATAGAAGGAGGCCAGGGAAAAAGAATATAGTTATAAAAGGAGCTCGTCACCATAATTTAAAGAACATTGATGTAATTATTCCTCTTGGCTTATTGGTTTGCATAACTGGAGTGTCTGGAGCGGGTAAGAGTACCCTTGTTTATGATATTCTTTATAAAGCCTTGGTGAGAAAGCTTTATCGTTCACCTGAACTTCCTGGGGAGCATGATTCTATAGAAGGTTTAGAAAACATAGATAAGGTTGTTCTTATAGATCAAAGTCCTATAGGAAGGACACCGCGTTCTAACCCTGTTACTTACACAGGTGCTTTCACTCCTATAAGAGAGTTTTTTTCGCTCCTTCCTGAAGCTAAGATAAGAGGATATGAACCTGGTAGGTTCAGTTTTAATGTTAGAGGAGGTAGATGTGAGGCCTGTCAGGGGCAAGGTACCATAAAAGTAGAGATGCAGTTTCTTCCTGATGTTTACATAACTTGTGATGTTTGTAAGGGTAAAAGGTATAATAGAGAAACTCTGGAAGTGAAATATAAAGGGAAGGATATTAGTGATGTTTTGGATATGAGTGTTGATGAGGCTTTGGAGTTTTTTTCTAACATCCCGTCTATAGTTAGAAAACTGAGGCTTTTAAGCGATGTAGGACTTGGATACATAAAGCTTGGGCAATCTGCAACTACCTTATCTGGCGGGGAAGCTCAGAGGGTAAAACTTGCTGCTGAGCTTTCTAAAAAACCTACAGGTAAAACGCTTTATATTCTTGATGAGCCTACTACAGGATTACATTTTGCGGATGTAGAGAAGCTTGTAAAAGTTCTGCAGAGGCTTGTAGAGGGAGGTAATACGGTTCTAGTAATAGAGCATAATCTTGAGGTTGTAAAAGTAGCTGATTATGTTATAGATCTCGGTCCTGAGGGAGGGGAAGAAGGAGGTTATATAGTGGCTTGCGGAACTCCTGAGGAAATTGCTATGTGTGAGAAGTCCTATACAGGGCAGTTTCTTAAAAAAGTTTTAGGAGATGGTAATAAGGTATATGCTGAAAGCGCGTAATAGATGTTTTGGAGGTTTTAATGATTGGGAGCGAAATAGTTTATGGAGTTCATGCTGTAGAAGAATTTATTTATTCTTATCCTGAAAGAGTGAATAAGGTTTTATTAGCTTCTAATAGACCTAAACTTGAGAAAAGTTTAAAGGTTCTGGGTATTCCTTTCCAGAGAGTCCCTGTTTCCAAAATAGAAAATATATGTGGTAAGGTGAATCATCAAGGAATTATAGCTTTGGTTTCGCCTCTTTCTTATCACCATCTTAAAGATATATTGCTGGAAGAAAAGATAGTTTTAGCTCTAGATGGGATAGAAGATCCTCAGAATTTAGGGGCTATCCTTCGAACGGCTGAAGCTGCTGGAGTAAATAGCGTTATTATACCAACTCGTCGTTCTGCACCTGTCACTTCTACCGTTATAAAGGTTTCTAGTGGGGCTGCTATTAGATTAAAAATAATAAGAACAAATAGTATGGTTTCCGCAATTAGGTATCTTAAGGATAGGGGTTTTTGGATTATTGGAAGTGATGTAGAGGGTTCAATTAGGTATGATGAAGCAGATTATCCATTTCCAAGCCTTTTAATTCTGGGTAGGGAAGGAAAAGGAATGCATAAAAGCATTAAAAATCTATGTGATATGAAGGTTTATATTCCTATGTACGGAAAGGTTCAATCCCTTAATGTCTCTGTTGCTTGCGGAATAATACTATATGAAATGTTGAGAAAACTACGTTCTAAGCCAATTTAGCAGTTTTTCGAAATCCCAAGTGTTTATTACATCTTCCTTTTCAAGCCATCCTCTTCTCGCTGTTGCTACCCCAAATAACATGAATTCAAGTTGTCCCCATGCGTGGGCATCAGTATTTATGACTAACTTAACTCCCATTTCCTTAGCTATTTTTGCATTTATATCGTTTAAGTCAAGCCTTTGGGGATAAGCATTTATCTCTAAGCCTACATTTTCTTCTTTAGCCTTTTGAATAATTGCCATGATGTCTACTTGATATCCATCTCTTTCTTCTATAAGTCTACCCGTTGGATGTCCAAGAATATCTACATATGGGTTACTTAAGGCTTTACATATTCTTCGAGTCATTTCCTCTTGGGGCATATTGAAAGCAGAATGAACAGAAGCTATAACTATGTCAAGTCTTGATAGAATTTCATCTGGAAGATCAAGAGTGCCATCTTGAAGGATGTCAACTTCTACGCCTGCGAGGATTTTTATCTTAGGGTAGCGTTCTTGTAATTTTTTTATTTCTTCTATTTGTTTTAATAGTCGTTCCTCGTCTAATCCTCGAGCAACACTAAGTGTTTTAGAGTGATCAGTAATAGCTATGTATTCGTACCCTCTTTCCACTGCCTTTTGGACAATTTCCTCTATTGTATGGACACCATCACTCCATTTAGAGTGGATGTGCAGATCTCCTTTTATATCGCTTAGCTCTACAAGTTTTGGTAATCTACCTTCAAAAGCGGCCTCTATTTCACCTCTATCTTCTCTTAACTCTGGAGGAATCCAAGGTAGGCCTAAAACATTGTACACTTCCTCCTCTGTATAGCCTGCTATTTTTTCATCATTTTCCTTAAAAACACCATACTCGCTGACTTTTAATCCCTTTTTAAGAGCTATTTGTCTTAAATGTATGTTGTGATTTTTAGAACCGGTAAAATACTGAAGTGCAGCGCCAAAGCTTTCTTCTGGGACGACCCTTAAGTCTATTTGAAATGCGTCTTTAGTTAATATGCTTGATTTTGTTGGTCCCATTCCTAGAACTTCCATGACTAAAGGTAAGGAGACGAACCTTTCCATTATGTCCATCGGTTCTGTGGAAACAACTAGTATGTCTAAATCTTTTACAGTGTCTTTCATTCTTCGAAGAGATCCTGCTGCACTTATCTTTTTTACATGTGGAGATTCACTTAATCTAGCTATTATCTCCTGGGCTAATGGCAGGATTCTTCCTAAGGATCTTCTTTCTCTGCTTTTTCTCCATAAAGATATTCCCTTAAGTATTTTTTCTTCAGTTTTAGTTCCTACACCAGGTAGTCCAGCAAGCATACCCTTTTTAGCAGCTTCTTCTAATTCTTTTATGTCTTTTATCCCAAGTTTTTCATAGAAAAGTTTTGCTTTTTTGGGACCTACTCCTGGGATAGATAACAGTTCAAGAAGGCTCAAAGGAACATCTTTTTTAAGTTTCTCATGATCAGATATTTTACCAGTTTCTAGAAATTCTGATATCTTAGTAGCTAAATCTTTACCTATACCTGGAATTTCAGTAAGTTTTCCTTTTTTATTTAGTTCTTCTATATCTTCACTTAGAGCTTCTAGGTTCTGAGCGGCTTTTCTATAAGCTCTTATTTTAAATGGATTATCTCCTTTTATCTCAAGTATATCAGCTATTTCGTTAAAAACTTTTGCAATTTCAAGATTTTTCAGTTTTCATCCCTCCCTTAAACTTCACTTAAAATCTTTTTATTATTTAAAGAGAGTTTTTGAATTCTAGTCCTGGGGATCTAACCTTAAAAGCTTTTCCTTTGATTACTTTATTCCATGAGGTTGCTGCGATTATCATACTGTTAAGACTTACCAATTTTAGGTTATCATCTAGTAATA
>JANXBX010000017.1 GCA_025060595.1 Synergistota bacterium
CCTTCGCATCCTCTGCAGATTTAAATATCCCCTCAATCACAGCTTCAACGGAAGCTGTATTATCTGCTATAAGTTTCTGAATTTCAACTATCCTATCCAAGGAAGCTTTTGCACGGCTTCTAGAAAGCTGAACTCCCTTTTCTATTTGTTCTAAGGCTGAACTTAACTCCTCAGTTGCAGAAGCCTGGGTCTGTGCCCCTTTTCTTATCTGCTCAAGCGCAACCGAGATCTGGGAAGCAGAACGATTTATTTCTTGCAATGTAGAGGAAAGCTCTTCAGCAGCAGAAGCTACTTCCTCAGCGCTTTTTGTAATATCCGTTGAGCTTCTCAGCTCATCAGCAAGCTCAGAAAGCTCCCTTGCAGCCTGTTCTGCCCCCTGCAAAGCCTGAGTTTGCTCAGTTATCGTCCTCATGATCTCTTCAATTGCAGAAGCCTGCTCTTCCGCCGCAGAAGATATGCTTTCCACGCTCTTTAAAGCTTCCTGCGTCGCTACATCAGACTGGTGAGCACCTGCAGCTATATCTTGAGCCCCTTTAACTATCTCCAACATATCTTTAACAATCTTTTCAAGCTGAAGAGTTATCTCTTTGCCTTTTTTAGCTTCTTCCTTTACACTTTGGGCAGATGAGCTTATACCTTCAGCAACCGTTTTAACAGCAGCTTGTATTTGAGAAATAAGATCCTGTATCTGCTTGGCGCTTTTCTCTGATGTCTCGGCAAGAGCTCTCACTTCATCTGCAACAACAGCAAATCCTTTGCCATGCTTGCCAGCACGAGCTGCCTCAATAGCAGCATTTAAAGCAAGTAAGTTAGTCTGATCAGCTATTTTAGCCACAGTTTTCACTATCTCACCAATGTTTGCAGACTGTCTCTCAAGCTCAGAAACTTTGTTAACCGATTCAGACTGTCTCTCTGCAGCTAAAACTATATTCTTAACCATGACCTCAATCAAACCGCTCACTTTTTTAATTAGCGTCTGAGCACCCTCTATCTTAGATACAGATGCTTCAGAGTTTTGCATTTGCTTCCTAATTAGATTAGCAACTTGCCTAAAAGCTGATAAACACTCCTGAGACGCTCCAGAAGCTTCTTCTGCCCCAGCAGCAATTTGCTCTACCGACTTTCTAAGCTCCTCAACAGCAGAGGCTGCTTCACTAACTCCAGATGCAAGTTGAGCGCTAGCCGAGGCAATTCGCTCCGCTATTTGCTGTTGCTTAGCTAAAGTTCTTGCTCTTTTTCTTTGAGTTGCAGCCTTCTCAGACACACCTTCACTTACAACATCAACACTTTCTACACCCTTCTTAACCAGGGCCAACCTTCTCCCCCCTTTTGTAAGAGCATAAAACTAAACCTTAACAGTACAACACTATTAAATTATTTTTATATAGCTGATATATAAAAGCAAGTGATCAAAAAAAAAAAAAAAAAAACTAATACGAACAGTTTTCTTCTGTTTTTCTTCTTTTTTTCAAAATCTTTTCCAAACAAGATCTTTTTACTTGACAAATAACCTAACCTATATTATAATCATTACAGAATTAAAATTATTACAAAGGAGGGGTTAGTATGGAGTGTGGTTTACCGCTTTTAGGGGAAAAGATAGCAGAGAGAAAGGTTAAAACTACTCACGGAGTTATTAACTTCCCGACCGATTATCAGGGCAAATGGGTAGTTCTATTTAGCCATCCTGCAGACTTTACACCTGTTTGCACTACAGAGTTTGTGGCATTTCAAAAAAGGATTGATGAGTTTAAGAAGTTAAACTGCGAGCTTATAGGGCTTTCTATCGATCAGGTTTTCTCTCATATTAAATGGGTTGAGTGGATAAAGGAGAAGCTTGGGGTTGAGATTACCTTCCCCATAATAGCTGATGATAATGGAGATATAGCCAAGTCCTTTGGAATGATAAGTCCGGCAAAGGGAACAAATACAGTTAGAGCCGTTTTCATAATAGATCCCAAGGGGATTTTGAGGCTTGTGCTCTATTACCCACAAGAGGTGGGAAGAAACATAGATGAGATAATAAGGGCTCTTAAAGCTCTTCAAACCTTCGACAATCATGGAGTTGCTACACCAGCCAACTGGCCTAATAACGAGCTAATCGGAGATAAGGTGATAATCCCGCCAGCCACGGATGTCAAAACAGCTCAGGAAAGACCGAAGAAGTACGAATGTTTTGACTGGTGGTTCTGCTACAAAAAGCTCTAGAAGCCTTGACCACCCCCCCATGGCCTCTCGCCCCCCCCCGCGAGAGGCCATTATTTTTTATGATAAAATATTCCTATGAGCGATTTTATAGATTTCTTGGTTTCCATATTTACCATAGTGAACCCATTAGGAAATCTAACGATACTTTTAAGCCTGACAGAGGACCTCTCCTGGGAGCAGAGAAAGAAAGCCTGTATAGTTGCCTCGGTTACCTGCGGAATTACGCTTTTTGTAGCTCAGTTTCTGGGGAGGGCCCTGCTTAATTTATTCGGTATTAGCATAGCATCCTTTGAGCTCGCAGGTGGAATAATACTAGTGGTCTTAATAGCCTTACCACTATTAAGAGGCCAAACTCCTAGCGCAAAGTTCTCCCCTGAAGAGCAAGATGAAGCAGCCATAGAGGGAAGGATAATAGAAACAGGAATAATGCCCTTAGGTATACCTTTACTTTCAGGACCCGGTGCCTTCACAACCGTTATGATACTTGCGGGAAAACAGGTTACCTTCGAGGGACATGCGCTTTTGGCTATAGCTATAATAATCAATGCGTTTCTATCTTACGCCATAATGATGTCCGCAAATCCAATTGCAGAGGCCTTAGGAAGATTAGGATTAAGGGTAATGAGCAGAATAATGGGATTATTCATAGCGGTAAGAGGAACACAGTTTATAATAAATGGAATAAAAGATGCTTTACCGCAAATCTTTGGAGGTTAGAGGAAATCAAGAGCTTGTAGAGCCCGCAAGCGTGTTGGGGGAGAAAAATCCCTTTTCAGGCTTTCATAGGTCCAGATAAGATGCGAGGCCATCATGGATATATCCCAGAGCTTTGCCCACTCTCTTGAGGCTATGGAAAATCTCCTGTGAAGCTCCTCATTGCTAAGAAGGAGCTTTATTTTAGAAGCGAACTCTTCCTCATCCTCCACAAGGAAGCCCGTATACCCAGAGTGAACGAAATCTGAAACCCCTAAGGCTTTAAGAGCTATAACGGGAAGACCAGAGGCCATGGCTTCAAGAACAACAAGTCCCTGTGTTTCCGTTAAGGAGGAAAATATGAAAATATAGGCCTTTTTATAAAGCTTTTTAAGCTCATCCTGAGAAAGCATCCCTGTAAAGGAAATCCTATCCCCTAATCCTAACTCCTTCACTTTTTTACTGAGGAAAACTCTATCCGGCCCATCGCCAACAAACAACGCTTTCCAGTCAAGCTCTCTTACCTTGTAGAGAACCTTTAAGAGAAATAGAAGGTTTTTCTCCTCCCCAAGTCTTCCAACGAAAAGAAGGATCCTTTCCCTCTTTGAGTCCCCTCCCTGAAAGTCTTTCCATTTAATACCTGTAGGGATAACCTCTATTGGCTTTCTAACTCCCTTTTCCATAAGATACCTCTTGATAGAAAAGGAGGGAGCAATTACAAGATCAACCTGGTTCGCATACTTTCTCACATATCTTTTTAGGAAAGCGATCGCAAGCTCCCTTTTCAGCGGAGCATAGTGAACATAGGCCTCATAAAGGGTGTGGAAGGTGTAAACTATGGGTATTTTAAGGGCGCGAGCCCAGAATAAACCTATCCTTCCTAAGAAGAAGGGGTGGTGAGCGTGAATTATGTCTAAATTAAGCCAAGAGGGGATAAACTGCTTCCAGGAAGTTAAGGGAAAGACTATGGGAGTTTGATGTATCCTCAAAGGAATAGGTGGAAGCCTTATGATCTTCTTATCATCGTCAGGAGGATTTTTATCCTTACCGTAGGATGGAGAAAACACATAAACCTCATGTCCTCTCTCCTCAAGAGCATCCCTAAAGAGCTTTATAGAAACAGAAACACCAGATATCATGGGAAAGTAGTTTTCAGTGAAGAAGGCTATCCTCATGATAAAAGCCTCGCTAAGAACTCCTCAGAGGAAAAGGTCTCAAGGTCTCCCTCCCTTTCACCGGTCCCAACGAGGAGTATAGGAAGATTAAACTCGCTCCTTAAAGCTATGACGATTCCTCCCTTAGCCATAGAGTCATATTTAGCTAGGATAACTCCGTCTATAGGGACGCTTCTTGAAAACTCCTCAGCCTGCCTTAGAGCGTTTTGACCTGTTGTAGCATCAAGAACAAGCAACCCTCTAGGAGGTCTGTTTAAAACCTTTTGGGTAACCCTACCAAGCTTCTTAAGCTCTTCCATTAGATTATGCTTGGTGTGCAGTCGCCCAGCAGTATCAACAAGAACATAGTCAGCACTTTTGCTTAGGGCAGAAGATAGGGCATCATAAAGTATAGCCCCTGGATCGCTACCAGGCTCACCCTTAACCACCCTTAATGAAAGCCTATCACCCCATATCTGAAGCTGCTCTATAGCGGCAGCCCTGAAGGTGTCACAAGCGGCTAAAATAACCGAAAAGCCTCTCTCTGAAAGAAACTTCCCTAACTTGGCTAAGGTGGTGGTCTTACCGCTTCCATTGACTCCCACGAAAAGCACTACCTCAGGCTTAAAAAGAGGCTTATTTAACCAAGAGGGAAGCTCATAAGAAAAAAGAGCCCTAAGCTTCGTCTTAAGAAGCTCCTTAGCCCCTTCAGGGGAGGAGGGCTTAGCCCTCTTAAGGTCCTCAACTAAATTTAACGCGTAATCTACTCCCACATCGCCCTCTATCAAAGACTCCTCCAAACTATTCCAGAACTCCTCATCTATCCTCTTTAAGGAGAATATCGCCTTGAACTTCTTCCACCAGCTCATCCTTAGGCGGACCTCCTTTTTCCTTTACCTTGAGTTCGTTAGCATGAAAGCTCAAGAAACGCCCACCATCAACCTCAACTATAAGCCTCCTATCGCTTAAATTTATACCAACTATCTCTCCCTTTTCACCATCAGGAGTTATAACCTTGCTTCCCACAGGAGGAAGACCATTCCAGAGCTCCTTGTAAACAGGATATTCATAAAGCAGACAACAAAGAAGCCTACCACAGACCCCTGAAATTTTAGCAGGATTTAGAACGAGGTTCTGCTCTTTAGCCATTCTTATAGATATAGATTCAAACTTGCGGAGAAAACCTAAACAACATACGGGCCAACCACACGGACCCAAACCCCCAAGAATCTTAACTTCGTCTCTGACACCTATCTGTCGCATCTCTATGCGAGTCTTAAAAATAGCGGCAAGATCCCTTACTAAAGCTCTAAAGTCAATCCTATCCTCAGAGGTAAAGTAAAAGAATAGCTTCTTCCTATCAAGCATATACTCAACTTCAACAAGCTTCATAGGTAGATTATGTTCAGCTATCTTTACCTTTGCTATATCGTAAGCCTTTTTCTCGTCTTCCAGGTTTTTCCTATAAGACTCAAGGTCCTCCTCTTGAGCTTTTCTTAAAATCACCGGAACTTCACTACCATCCAGAGAGTCGATCTCAAGGGGACGGCTTAAAATTCTGCCAAGCTCTAAACCCCTTGAGCTTTCCAAGACCCAAATTTCTCCAATCTCAGGGTTACATTCATTTATCTTAAATAGCTCTATATTCCTACACTTACTATATTTAACCCACACCAACCTCACGATTCACCACTCCCCCTTAATCTTGAAGAGTATCCTGTCAACAGCCATCTGAACGTTCAAGAACCTATCAGAAAGGCCCTCCCTTACAGCCGATATCTCATCTACTAGCTCCACCATATCCCCTCTTTTAAGCAGGATCTCTATAAGTGAATCAAGTAGGGCTACCACCTTCTCCCTATCCATATCGCCAAGCATACTTGAAAGCTCATAAAGCTCCCTTACTCCTCCGCTTTTGAGGTTAACTATCCTCTGCAAAAGTTCATCCTCAAGGTCGATTTCTCCCTCTTCCCCAATGAAAAGCACTTGACACCTTGAGGAAACAGTCGGAGGAAGAGCAGAAGGATGAGAAACGAGAAGAATCAGGTTGGCCCATGAAGGGGGTTCCTCAAGAACCTTAAGAATAGCATTAGCCGCAGGAAGGTTCATCTTCTCACACTCTTTTAAGATGAAGACCTTCCTCTCCGCCTCAAATGGCTTCAGCAAAACCTCCCCCCTAAGCTCTCTAATCTGAGATATTTTAAAGATAGCTCCTTCAGGCTTAATAACCTTAAAATCAGGATGCGTTAAACCTTCAACCTTGCGACAGTCATGACATTCACCGCAAGCATCATCCTCCATAACCTTGCAAAAAAGCGCCTGAGCAAACCTTATAGCAAGTTCCTCCTTAAGGCCCCCTTCACCGTAAAACATGTAAGCATGAGATACCCTCTTTGACTTCAAGGCTCTTTTTAAAAGCTCAGCAGCTTGCGGACATCTATCTTTAATCTCTTCTATCCTTCCAATCATCGATATATGTCTATCAGCAACCCCCTTATCTCCTCAAGCTTTGAGGCTAACCACAAAGCATCAAATTGCTTCCTTAAAACCCTATCAATAAGCTCCTCTAAGGCCTTATTAACCCTCTCAACCAAGATGAAGAGCTTCCCGCTTCTTCTGCTTATAACTTCCCTAACCTTATAGGCCTTCGATAGTACCTCTTTCAAGAAAGCCCTAACGAGCTCCTTGTATTTATTTAAGTTCTCAAGGCTCGGATCATCCTTAAGGGAAGATGCCGCCTCGTCAAGCTCTCTAAGTATATCATTAAGATCTCTCTCTTCTCCTTTCTCCTCGGTTTCGAGGGAAAGCTCAGCCTCCTTCAAGGTCTCAAAAAAGGGAGAAACGGTTAAGGAAACTCTCTTTTTCTTTCTTATCTCTCTTTCGGAAGCTCCTCCCCTATCGGAAACACTATCTATCCTCAAATGAGCTTCTCCCCCCTTAAAACCTCCAGGATTCTTTCAAACACCTCTTCCTCCCTCCCTGAAGCGTCTACTATCTTAACGTTCTTCCTATCCCTTGCAAGCTCAAGATAAGCAAGCCTAAGCCTCTTAAAAAAATCAAAGGACTCCATCTCTATTCTATCATCCCTTCTTTTCCTCGAAAGGGCAAGCTCAGGAGAAAGATCAAGAAGAACATAGAAGGGCTTTTCAGGTAAATCCAGAAGCTCCCTTTCAAGATCTTCAATAAAACTCAAACTTACCCCTCGAAGAAAGCCTTGATAGGCATAAGTAGATAAGGTAAATCTTTCCGCCACAACGTAAAACCCCATTTTTAAAGCCCCCTTTATAATCTCCTCACATAACTGTCTCCTTGAAGCGAAGTAAAGAAGAGCCTCTACAAATCCATCTATCTTCAAGGAGGGATCAAGGAGAATATCCCTTATTCTCTCCCCTAAGGGAGTCCCCCCTGGCTCCCTTACCCTTAAGGTAGAAAACCCCTTATCCTTCAAATGCCTTTCAAGAAGGTGAGCCTGAGTAGTTTTTCCAACGCCATCTATACCTTCAAACACTATAAAGGGCACTTATCTCCCTCTCTTTCTAAGCAGTTCATCTATTACTTCCTTAGGTATGTTAGGAAGAGGAGAGGTCGATGCTGTAGAGGAGGTTTCGGGAGAAGCCTTGCTAGTTAAAATGGCCCTCAGGTCTCTTATCTTAATAGCAAGATCCCCTGGTGGATTCCTCTTTTGAGCCTCTTCAAGATACAATAACGCTTTATCACTATCTCCCTTCTTATAGTAAAGGTAACCTAAGTTATAATAGGGAACAGGGTTTTTAGGATCGATCTCGGTAGCTTTTTTAAGATAGGGTTCCGCTTCATCAAACTTGCCTTTCTCCACCAAAAGCCCTCCTAATATGTTATACCCTTCAACAAGCTGAGGCTGTACCCTTACTATCTCGCGAGCCACCCTTTCAGCCTCCTCAAGCTTGCGCAAATTAACTAAAACTATAGAGTAATTTATCATCGCATTCCAATCGGTCTCTATTTCGAAGAACCTTTTCCATTCCTTCTCAGCCATGGGCCAGTTTCCCACAAGCATGTACGCCCTCGCTAGGGCAAATTGAGCCATTCTCTCCGTTGGATCAAGCTGAACCGCTCTACCAGCCATAGGCCCAACAACCTCATTTATGAACTTAGGGGACTTATCGCGAGACATTAAGACGAAGCATCGTGCTGAAAGAACCTGAGACCTAAAGGAGTGAATGTTGTAATAAAACACCCAAGATGAGATAGAAAGAAGAGGTATGAAGACTAAGGCTATCCTCCATTTCCCCTCTACCTTGAAGGATTTCCAAGCGCTTAATAGGTCGTCGCTTAGGCCAAAAGCCGTTGAAAACAAGATGACAATCAAAGGTCCATGAGCGGGAAGACGGAAAGGAAAGCTAAAGAAAGCGCTCGTTAATCCGGCCGAAATCCCTGAAGCTACAGCTAAATAGCCAAGGTTTCTCTCCCCCTTAACTTTTATAAGCAAAACCAATCTCTTATATAGGAAATATAAAAACAGCATAAAAGAAAGGAATCCACCTATACCGGTTTCGGCGAAAACTTGTAGATACTCGTTATGAGTACGACCAGCGTTTAAAGGAACTCCCCCCTTTAAGTCCTTGAGAAAGTCAGCTTGATAGTAAATATAATGGTAGTTGAATCTCCCCAGGCCCACACCTAAAATAGGATTTTCCTTTATCATCTTTAAAGTGGCTTTCCATATAAGGTTTCTTCCGCTTGTGGCTTGAAACACCATGCCCTCCGCTAACTGCTCAACCGTCCCGAAAACCCTTTTTCCAACACCTTTACCATGAGTCAAGGGAGAGGGAAGGTAGTATATAGCGAAAACTAACACTGCCACAGTCAGTATAACCCCTATTCGCTTTTTCAGCTCTAACGCTTTATACAGTATTCCTCCCCGCCAGGCAAACCAAATAATGGAAAATATAGCTATAGCCCAAGCAGCGAAGCCTTCTCTGCTTTGAGTGAGGTATATGCCCAAGCTTTGAATTATGGTAAAGCTTCCCCACAACCATCTTCTCCACCCTTCGCCTTTAAGAAACTTTATAAGAAGAAACGGAAAAGCGGTAGCAGCATAACCAGCGGCGAAGTTTTGATGTCCCATAGTAGAGTAAAGCGTAGGCGGTGAACCATCTCCTTTCCCTATCCATATATATATCCCATAATATTGAAGGATAATATATCCTCCCACAAGAAAGCCTAAAATAGCAACTAGGTTTTCAAGCTTATCAAACCAACTCTCGTCATTGCGTAACTCCCTTCTCCAGAGATAAAACATAAATATATAAAGAAAAAGAAATATGCCCAGCCTTAAGCTAACCAGTATGTTATTGGTTTTGATTAAAGAAAGAAGCGAAAATAAAAGCAGTCCTAGGACGGTAAGATCATCTTTCCAAAGAACCACGTTAAGTCCTTCTCCCGTCCTTAAAAACCATAGAGAGACCCATATACCAAGGAAGGCTATACCACCCACCAAAAAGTAGTACTTTACCCCATCATAGTAGTAAGTATATGGAGAGTAAGCAAGCGTTATAATTACAAGGGTGGCAAATAAGCCATAAACAACTCCCTTTGTTAGCCAGAAATCACTTCTTATTTTAAACTCTTCCCTTTTAGGTTTCCTTTTAGCCAAAACTTCTCCCCTCCTTAAAAGCTATTATACCTCTTTAAGGCCTCTTCGGCTAACGGTATATCCTCAGGGGTGTCTACCTCAACGCTTTCATAAAAGACCTCTACCAGCTTTATCCTATATCCGTTCTCTAATATTCTAAGTTGTTCCAGAGATTCAATCCTCTCAAGGTATGTAGGCTCCCATGAGGTGAAGGTAAAGATAAACTCCCTTCTAAAAACATATGGGCCTATGTGCTTATAATAGATGGCCCCTTTATTCCTCTCATAGGGAATTGGAGAGCGAGAAAAGTACAAAGCGTTATAGTTCTTATCAAATACCACCTTTACTACATGTGGAGAAAGTATTTCTGTTTCTCTTTCTATCTTCTTACAAAGAGTGGATACCTTAGCTAAAGGATCCTCAAGCAGGGCTTTAATAGCCATGTCTATCGCCTGAGGGCGGATCGTCGGATCATCCACCTGAAGGTTAACAACTATATCACAATCAATTTCCTTAGCGACCAAAGCAACCCTGTCAGTACCAGAAGCGCAATTAGACGGTGTCATAACAGCCTTAACTCCATAGCTTAAGGCTAAGCCCATTACTCTCTCATCATCGGTAGCAACTATAACTTCGCTTAAAAGAGAGCTTCCTAGAGCTCTATCTATTACATGAAGGAGAAGCTCTTTTCCAAGAAGCTTAACCAAGGGCTTACCAGGTAAGCGAGTTGAGCCATATCTTGCAGGTATGACAGCTATAGCTTTCAAAAGCCTTTCCCCCTTTCTCCCTTTAAATA
Source organism: Synergistota bacterium (assembly GCA_025060595.1). Lineage (NCBI taxonomy): Bacteria > Thermotogati > Synergistota > Synergistota bacterium. Next base: position 10,466 of record JANXBX010000017.1, read on the forward strand.
AGAAATGAGCTTCTCAAGTGCCCCTTTCTCTCCCATCCTTTTTTTACCTTCTCTACTCATCTTTTCATAAACTTCCCTGTTCTTTAAGATATTATACAGCGCCTCCCTTAACGCTTGAGGATCATAGGGGACTAAAACCTCTGCTCCCCCTAAAAGTTTTTTCTGAATTCTCTTCCCTTTATCATCCACGCTAACTACAGGTTTACCAAGACCAGCAGCTTGTTGGTTAGCGGTCCCAGCAAGACCAAGGACAACCGTAGAAGATGAGAGCGCATCCCCAAGCTCAAAGGTTATAAATATTTTAGCATCTCCCTTTCTTAAGGCCCCCCAGAAGGGCGGGTTTTCTTCAGTAAACTGCCAACCTACCGATAAGGCTATCTCTCTAACCTTCTCAAGCTTAATAGAGGACGCAGGAATCATCAAAAATCCAAGCTTACCGTTAGATTGGGTCAAAAGGTAAACGGTTTCAAGAAGCATCGGAAGATCTCTATAGGCTTGTTCCCTGCTCCCAGGAAGGATAGCCACTATCGGAGAATCAAGGGATAAGGTTATCCCCTTTATATCCAAGGCATCCATTATAGGATTGCCCCAATAAAAGGCCCTTACGCCTCTTTTAGAAAGCTCTTTTGCGGTCTCCGGATCTCTAGTTAAAACTATCTCACACCATTTCCTCAAGAAATGCTTCTCAAAGGAGAAGTAGCCACGTATATAAACTGTCTTAGCAACGCCAAGGAAGACAGGCCTTACCCCTAAGGCAAATCTCGTAAAGGCTACAAGAAAGAAATCCCCTATACAGATATACTTATCGAAGTTCCTCTGCCTCCTTAAAGCCTTAAACTGCCTCCATAATATTTTGATAAGACCAGCCTTTATATCCCTTAAAAGATCCCTAAAGTAATATTTGACTATACCACCGCTTGGAAGAATAGCAGGAGGAGAAAGAACGGGAACGGTAAAGGTTCGACCGTCTCCAACCAGAGGAAAGGCATAAGGTTTAAACCCTTCCTTCTCAAGAAGATGACAGAGTTTAGTGGCTATAGCATCCTCTCCATGCCCATTTGATAAAACCAAAACCTTATATGTTAGAGCCTCTTCTACTCTCTTCCAGAAACTCTCGCTCTCATTAAGCTCGAGCTCAACTTCGCTAACGAGAAATGGAATAGAAGGCTTAAAATTGGGTGGCATGTTAACCTCATCCTTAGATGTGGTAACTATAAAATTAGCCCCTATGGAAAGGGCCTCCCTTTCAACCTCCCTTAACTCTTCCTCGCTATATCTATGGTGATCAGGGAAGAAGCGGGCAAAGCTCACTTTAAGACCCACACTCTCCAAATGCTTCACGAAAGATTCCGGATTTCCTAAAGCGCAAAGCGCATAAACAGGCTCACCTTCAAGCCAAAGCTTTTTCGCCCCAAAGAGCTCTCTTAAGCCGGTCGCTTTGTAGTCAGCGGTAAAAATACAGGCCCGAGGATTAAGCCTCCTTAAGGTAGCTTTAAGCTCCTTCAAGATAGAGGTAGATACCATTGAAGCCTTGGTAATTACTATCACATCCGCTCTTAACAAGGCTAAAGGAGGCTCCCTTAAAAGCCCTTGAGGAAGGAGCTTTCCTCCCCCAAAGGGATCTAAAGCATCTATTAATACTATGTCCAAATCTCTTTTGAGAGGACGATATTGAAAACCATCATCAAGTATAAGAACCTGAGCCCCTAAAAAGCTTACAGCAAATCTTCCGGAAAAAAGCCTATCCTTACCCACTAATACAGGAACTCCCCTGAGGCTCTTAGCGAGAAGATAGGCTTCATCCCCTGCCTCAAGAGCATCTAATATCACTTTTCTGCCATCGCTCACTAAGCCAAAGCTCCCTTCCCTTTTACCCTTGTAACCCCTGCTTAATATGGCAACCTTATGGTGAAGAGAAAGCCTTTTTGCAAGGTAAAAAACAAAAGGGGTCTTACCGGTCCCACCGCTTGTAATATTTCCTACAGAGATAACCTTAGCAGGTAGCTTTTCCGAGGATAGAAGCTGAGCATCGTATAAAAAGTGATATGTTCTTGAAAGAAGCTCGTAAATTGAAGATAGAAGAAACTTAAGGCTCAAAATACTCCCTCCACCAATATTCTAAAACAAGAAGAAGCCATATTCTGTGAGCTTCGTTACTTTTCCCATCTATATGATATTCAACTATCTTCTTAACGGCATCAAGCCTTAAAAGCCCACCTTTAACAAGCGCTCCATCATAAAGGGAACCCCTTAAGAAGGGAACCAGCTCACCTCTAAACCAGTGCTCTAAGGGGACGCCAAAACCCATTTTACCTCTATTTAATATCTCTTCTGGAAGGATGCCTTTTAGAGCCTTCTTAAATATGTACTTAGTCTTAAGCCCCTTAAGCTTAAGATTTGGGGGGATACGAGCCATCCTTTCCATGAAGATATGATCTAAAAGGGGAGATCTGCCCTCCAAGGAAAAAGCCATAGTAGCCCTGTCCATCTTAACGAGAAGGTCCTCCGGAAGATAAGACCTTACTTCAACAGCAAGAAGCCTATCTATCCCGCTAAGGTTTGAAAATCTCTCAAAAAGCTCTCTTAAATAATCCTCACCAGGATACTTTCTATCTTCCCAATTCGAACCTAAGACCTCATAGAAGTCCTCTTTCTTAAAGTAGGACATGCTTCCATAGTAAAAATAGAAGGAATCGCTTGATGATAGAAGCTCCAAGAACTTCCTAACCTTTCTTAAAAGACCTCTCCTCTTAGTGAGAGGGATTATTCTTCTTACGCCACCTAAAAGCCTAAAGCCAGGGATAGAAAGAAGCTTCTCCGATAAGATAAATCCTATGTATCTTTCATAGCCTGCAAAGTTTTCGTCTCCCCCGTCACCATTTAATATGACTTTTACGGATCGCGAGGCCTCTCGAGATATGTAAAGAGAGGGAATGGCTGATGAATCTCCAAAAGGCTCATCATAGTACTTTATTATCCAGGGAAGCGACTCCTCAAGGTTTGGAGAAACTATGAACTCCGTGTGATCTGTTGAAAACCTATCAGCCACTATCCTTGCATATTTTCTCTCATCATAATCGCTCCAGGTAAAACCAACGGAATAGGTCTTAACCTTAGAAGCGAACTCGCTTGCGAAGGCGGTAACGGCGCTCGAATCTATCCCGCCGCTTAAGAAAACGCCAAGAGGAACATCACTTATCAAACGGAGCTTAACCGATTCTCTCAAAAGCCCCCTTATAACTTCGCACCATTCCTCCTCAGATAGGCCCTCTTTGATCTCATAGCTTATATCCCAATATTTTTGAGGGGCGCTTACTCCCTTACGATCGACCACTATGAAGCTTCCTGGAGGAAGCTTATTTATCCCTTTAAAGGCACTTAATGGAGAGGGAATATAACCCAAGGAAAGATAGTAGTTTAAGGCTTCGAAGTTCGGTTCACACGGTATAGAAAAAGCCTTAACTAAAACCTTAGGCTCAGAGGCAAAGGCGAAAAACCCATTTTGAATGGTATAGTAAAGGGGCTTTTTACCAATTCTATCTCGAGCAATAAAGAGAGATCCGTTCTCCTTGTCATAAAGGCAAAAGGCAAACATACCCCTTAACCTCTCCAAAAGGGATATACCCCTTTCCTTGTAAAGAGCCAAGATGACCTCGGTATCGCTTCTCGTTCTAAAACTATAGCCTTTCTCCCTTAGTCTCTTTCTCTCCTCAAGAAAGTTATATATCTCTCCGTTAAAGACTATCCAGAGCTTCTCCTCCTCATCGCTCATCGGCTGATTAGCGGATTGTGATAAATCTATTATCGAAAGCCTCCTATGCCCTAAGGCAACATGCCTATCGAAGAAAACCCCTCCAGCGTCAGGGCCTCTATGACGAAGACACTCCCCAGCCCTCTCAAAGCTCTCAGGGTCCACCCTAAGATTGCCGCTTAAGCTAAAGATCCCATATATTCCGCACATAACTTAAACCTCCCCATTTCCTCCCTGAAGCACATAGAGCCTCCAGTATAAACCCCTCTTTTTAAGTAGCTCCTCATGGCTTCCCTCCTCAACTATTCTTCCATCATTTAAAACTATTATCCTGTCAGCACAGCGAAGGGTAGAAAGCCTATGAGCCACAAAAAAGGTAGTTCTACCCTTCATAACTCGCTCTAAGGCTTCCTGAACCAGCTTTTCAGATTCGCTATCTAAGGCGGAAGTAGCTTCATCAAAAACGAGTATCCTCGGGTTTCCAAGAATAGCCCTTGCTATAGCTATCCTCTGCCTCTCTCCACCAGATAGGGTAACTCCCCTCTCTCCAACTATCGTATCATATCCGTTGGGGAGCTTCATTATGAAATCATGGGCGTTAGCGATTTTCGCTGCCTGAACTATCTCTTCAAAGGTAGCATTAGGCTTTCCATAGGCGATATTCTCCCTCACGGTGGTAGCAAAGAGCACGGTATCCTGAGAAACTATACCTATCTGTCTTCTTAAGCTATCAAGCTTTACCTTCCTTATGTCTATACTATCTATTAAAACCACGCCCTCAGTGGGATCATAAAACCTAGGTATAAGATCAACCAAGGTGGTCTTACCGGATCCGCTTGGGCCAACCACACCGATAACCTCTCCAGGTTTAACCTTCAAGTTTATATCTCTTAAGATAAGCTCATCCCCATAAGAAAAGCTTACCCCCCTAAACTCTACCTCTCCCCTTATTTCAGGCATATCTATAGCATCTTCATGCTGGGGAACCTCAATAGGTATCTCCATGAACTCAAATATCCTATCGGCTGCAGCCAGAGCCTGCTGCAACCTACCGAAAACTGCGGAAAGCCCCTTTAACGGAGTAACTATCATGGCTACATAACCCAAAAATGCTACAAGCTCACCAGGGGTAAGCTTTCCCTCTATAACCTTCCTTCCGCCATACCAGAGTAAGAATATCGTGGAAGCCGCAGCAACCAACTCAACGGTAGGAGAAAGCATCGCTCTGAGCTTAGCGCCCTTTAAGGAAGCCCTTAAGCTTCTTACATTAGCCTCCTCGAACCTTTCCACCTCTTTGTCAGAAGTGGCAAAAGCCTTAACCACCTTGATGGCTCCTATAACTTCGCTAGCTATAGAGGTAAGGCTTGAAAGGCTATCTTGAATCTGTCTGCCAAGCTTTCTCATCTTCTTACTATATTTTTCTATGAGAAAGGCGGTTAAAGGTAAAAGAGAAACGGAGATCAAGGAGAGCTCCCAGTTTATATAAAAAATGAAGGCTATTATTCCAATAACGGTAACGGCCCTAATAACGAAGTCAACCACAGCATAGGTGAGAGTTTGTTCAATCAAAGCTATATCGTTAGTTAACCGAGATATTATGTTTCCCCCTCTTTCTCTTGTGAAAAAGGATAAAGACAAGTGAGACAGATGCTTCCAAAGCCTGTTTCTTAAATCGAAGACCAGCTTCTGAGCCACATAAGCCATAAGATACTCCTGCCCAAAGGAGAAGAGCCCCTTAAAAAAGTAGATACCTATACCAAGAATACAAATAAGATTAAGCATCTTTAAGTCCTTCTCCATAAGGACTTTATCTATCATATCCTTAACAAGCCATGGAATAAGTAAGGATAGACCAGCTACAGCAAGCATACAAAGCAAAGCTAATACTATACGAGAGATATAAGGCCTTATAAAGCTAAGAACTCTCTTAAGACTCTTTCTATTTTCCATGATGCTCCCGGGCCTCCCACTATTTCCGGAAGTCTAGCTCTCATCCTCCTTAAAGGTTCCTCTTCCTCCTTAAGCCTGGCTATCTCCAAGGCCACATCTTTTGGAGAGAATTCCCCCACCATCTCTGGAACAATCCTTTCTCCAGAGAGCCTGTTCGGCCAAGAAAGAAATTCCTCCCTCCTTAATAGGGCCTTAAGTAAAAGGAACTTAAGGCTTTTCCCTAAAAGAGGAAAGCTCGACAATAAACCATAAAAGCCTGACACGGGAACAAGATCAAGGAAAGAGAAGGGAAAAAGAAGAAGCATGGGCGTTCCTAAGGCCGCAGCCTCAAGGGTATTTGTTCCAGGAAGTGTCAAAAGAAGATCTGAAGCAGAAATGACAAGCTCTGGTGAAGCTTCCGGAAGGAAAGAGGGCTCTTTCTCCGGGATGAAGGGCGACCTTCCCACCAGGAAGTAAATATCCCTTGGAAGAAAGGATATCATCTTCTCAAGAAACTCCGAAGCCCTCCTCCAAATAGGAAGCCTGCTTCCAGGGAAGATACCTAAGAGAAATTCATTATTGATCCTCAAAACCTTCCTAGCCTCCTCGCGAGAAGGATAGTCACAAACTCTATCGGAAGATAAGCTACCTACTATAAAAGCCCTTTTACCTCTTAAACCCTTTCGAATACCGTCATAAGGCAAAAGATAAGCATCATAAGCGAAACTAAAGTATCCTCCCAAGCCAAAGCCATATCTTAAGAGAGGAACCCTATAGCGTATCTTCTCTTTCCATCCCCAAAAAGCATCCCCACCAAGCTGAAGAATTATATTGGGCTTTCCATCCCCATTAAACTTAAGCCCTTCCGTAAAGGCCACATACTTTTCATAACCGCTTGAAAACTGACACGGAAGGATCTTAAGATAGACCTCCCATCCTCTCTTTTCCAAGTTCCTTGCAAGAGGAAGCCCCCAAGAGTAAAGCTCCCCAGGCCCATTAGCTAAAAGAAGTAACCTCATTTAATATCAGGCGAGCGATCCTCCCTATCGCCCCCCTCTGTCCCAACCTCCCTCTTATAAGGCTTATCTTCTCCTTGACTTTTCGAAGCTCACCCTCATCTTCAAGCCATATTCGAAGCCTCCCTATGATCTCCTTGGGATTAGCCTTACCTTGAATGAGCTCCGGATAAAGCTCCTCACCCAACATTATGTTTGGCATCGATATGAACCTAGCATTAACTAATATTTTATAAAGAATATAATTTATATGGTTCGCTCTGTATATTATAACCGCTGGTTTCTCGTATATTAGAGACTCAACAGCTATGGTCCCAGAAGCCGCTAAAACGAAGTCGCAAGAATTAAGTAGAACGTAAGAAGGAACTTCATAAAGGTTGGAAACCCCATTATAAAGTTCCAAAGGGAGATTCTTAACCTTGGAGAATAAGACATCTCCATGCCAGGAACAAGCCACATCAAGCATAATGGGTAAAAGGTATTCCACCTCTTTCCTTCTGCTGCCAGGAAAACAAGCCAAAACGGGTCTCTTTAAATCTCCTTTAACTCCCTCAACAGATCCTTGAGGGAGGATATCAAGCAAAGGATGCCCTAAGAAGTAAGCTCTTACCCCTCGAAGGCTATACCACTGGGCTTCAAAGTCAAATAGCGTGATCACGAAATCACAATATCTTCTTATGATCTCCGCTCTTTCGCTTCTCCATATCCAAGCCGTGGGAGGAATAAAGTATATGATTTTACCTTTATAACCCCTTTCCCTTAAAGCCTTAGCAAACCTCAGGTTAAAACCGGGGGAATCGACAAGAATAACAGCTTGAGGAAAGAAGCGCTGAACCTCAAGCAAAGACCTATTAAAGAGCTTCCAGAGCTTCCTAATATTCAGTAAGACATCTACAACCCCCATTATACTGAGCTCAGATATATCAGCTATAGATCTAAAAAAGGAAAGCGTATTAGTGTTAGGCCCCCCTATCCCTAAAACCTCAAGCTCCTCAGAGATAAGCTTCTTTAGCTCCCCTAAGAGGTGAAAGCTATAGATGTCTCCAGAGAGCTCCCCTGTAAATAGCGCTAACCTCAAGAGGAAACCCCCACAAGGGCGATATTGCCCTCCGAAGCTATCCTTAAAACCTCCTCTTTATCAAGGATAACGGTCATGCCAGCTTCAACCGCAAGGCAGGATGCTTTCACATCCCTAAGAAGCTTAAGAGTATCTGCCCCAATAGTAGGAAGATCATATCTTGGGTCTTGACCCTCTTTTATTACCTTTACAACCACGATGCCCTCGCCACCATATCTTGCTCCCCTCTTTATAGCCTCATCGGTTCCCTCTATGGCTTCAACAGCTAAAACGGCCCCCTTCTTTAAAACGACGGTCTGACCGAAGCTCATCGCCGCCATCCTCTTAGCTATGTTAAATCCATAGGATATATCTCTCCACTCCTCGGGTGTGGGCTCTCTAGAACCAAAAGAGCCCTGAGGAGCAAGCATATCTTTCACCAATGTTCTATAATCGCCTATCTTAAATCCTTCCCTCTCAAAAAGCTCGACAAGCCTCCCTAATACCTCATGATCACTTTTATCCTTAAGAGAGCTTAAAAAGGCTAAGCTTTTAGAAGTAAGCTTTGATGGATCGAATATCCAAGTCTTGGGAACTTTACCCGCTAAAAAGACAAGCTTCACTCCTCTGCCTTTAAGGAAAGATATCACCCCTTCGATATCCGCATTCTGCATGAGAAGATCAACCTTAAGGCTTCTATCAACATCTCCTAAACCTACAACCACAGGTTTAGGTTGAAGCCTTTCATAGATAAAAAGAGGAAGCCTTCCTTCACCAGCTATAAGACCTATCACGTCGGTGCCCTCAAACATAGTACCGTTCCCACCCCTCCTAGAATCAGATTAGGAAGCCAGGCCGCAAGGGAAGGAGGCACCTCCCCTGCATCTCCAAAGGCTTGCCCTAAAGAAAGTAAAACATAATAAACGAAAATTATCAATACGCTTAAACCTACACCCACAGATGAGGAAGTTCTATGATGAGTTAAGGCCAAAGGTGCTCCCACCAAAACGAATACCACGCTTGCCCACGGTATAGCAAATCTCTGGTTGTACCTTACCTCAAGCCTCCTCGAAGGCACACCCTGCGCTTTAAGAAGCTCTATGTTTCCCTTAAGCTCCTTTAAGGTCATCTCCTGCGGCTCTTTAGCAGTAGAATCTACGCGTGATCTAGAAAAGGAAAGGGCCATGACTTGCCTTTTAAAATTACCTACCGTGGTAACCTTCCCATCCCTATCCAAGTTATAGATCCTTCCATCGTTTAATACCCAAGAACCGTCATCTATAAGGCCCTCTTCTGCGGTTATTATCCTTCTTAATCTCCTGCTTTCAAACTCCTGGATTATAACTCCCCTTAAGTATCCGGCCTTTGCATCCATCCGAGAAACGTATATAACTCTCCTAAGCTCCCCACTTTCCATATCTCTAAAAAAGACATCCTCCTTCAAGGATGGAGCCCTTCTTCCAAACTCCCTTTCCAGCAAGTTTGCCACAGCCTTCCTCGTCAAGGGAACTACAGTTTCATTGAAAGTAAAGGAAAAGAGAGCGACCAATACGGCCATAACTATAACTGGAATTAAAATCCTTCCAAAGCTTACGCCTATGCTACGCAAGGCGATCATCTCTCCATGGGAGGACATCTTGCCAAAGGCTAAAAGGGTTGCAAGAAGCATTGACATGGGGAAGGTCATAACAACGACCTCAGGTAACTTATATAAGAAAAGCTTGATAGCAACCCATATGCTTAAACCTTGATTAACAACAAGGTTAGCAAGATAAAATAAAACGTCCCCCGCTACTAGGAGGACGGTGAAAACCCCCACTCCGAAAAGAAAAGGAGGAAGAAGAGATTGTACTATATATCTATCCACTAAACGCAAGGATTAAATCCACAACCTCCCTTACCGCTCCCTTTCCCCCTTCAAGGGAGGTTATATATTTAGCTACCCGCTTTACCTCTTTAACAGCGTTTTTAACCGCAACGGGAAAACCAACCCATAGAAGAAGAGGAAGGTCATTTAAATCATCCCCAATAAAGCAGATCTCCTGAGAAGATATCCCATACTTTTCCGAAAGCTCCTTAGCCTTAGCGAGCTTATCCTTCACCTCTTGATAAATCTCTCCAAAGCCAAGATCCTTAAACCTAAACTCAGTAGGAACAGACTTCCTCGCTGTGATTATAACAATCCTTATGCCCCTATCATGAAGTAGCTTTAATCCCAATCCATCTAGAGAGTTAAAGAGCTTGGATTCTCTCCCTTCGGAGTCCCAAACTATCTCTCCCCGAGTTAAAACTCCATCCACATCAAGAATAAGCATCTTTATCTTTCTTATGGTTTCCACCTCATCACTCCCCTGCTCGATTTTAAAAAGAAATCCTTAATCTTTTCAGCAAACTTGGACCCAGGAAACTCCTCAGATAGCCTATCGATGGCCTCCTTCCAAGAGGCCTTGCTTAAATAGATGAACTTGTAAATCCTTTTTATCTCCTCTCTCTCCTCAGATGAAAAGCCAGCCCTCTTTAACCCTACCACATTCAAGCCATGAATCTTAGCCGGGTGTCCATCCACCAAAAGGTAAGGAGGAACATCCTTAACGACCTTGCTTAATCCTCCTATCATCGCTCTCTCCCCAACCCTAACAAACTGATGCAAGCCAGCCATACCACCGAAGACGGCACCATCCCCAACCTCAACATATCCAGACAATCCAACGAGATTGGCCATTATAACTCCATTACCAATCTTACAGTTATGAGCCACATGACAACCTACCATTAAGTAGCAATTATCGCTTATAACCGTCTTCTCCCCCAAGCCTGTCGCCTTGTGCACTGTTACCCCTTCCCTTAAAACCACGTTGTTCCCTATCTCAACGAAGCTTTCCTCTCCCTTATAGGCGAAATGTTGAGGGGGCGCTCCTATAACGCAATGAGCCTCTATTATACAGTTTTTACCTATTCTCGTTCCCCTTCTTATATTGACATAAGGTCCTATTTTAGTCCCAGAAGATATATAAACTCCCCCCTCTATGATAGAAAACGGTCCTATTTCCACATCATCTCCTATTTCCGCTTTTGGATCAACTATCGCTCTCGGATCTATCTTCGTAGCCATGATACTCTTCCCCCTGGACAAGCCTTTCTCTTATCACGAAAAGGAAGGTAGCCTCAGCTACCACCTCACCATCAACCGACCCCCTGGCCTCAACTATTCCCATATTCTTCTTAACCCTTTTAACCCATGCTTCCGTTATAAGCTGATCCCCAGGGAGCACAGGTCTCCTAAACCGAACCCTATCAAGCCCTACAAGATAGGTAAACTTACCCCTTAACTCCTCCCTATTAACTATCATTACGGCCGCAACCTGCCCCATAGCCTCCAGAAGAAGCACCCCTGGCATAACTGGCTCTCCAGGAAAGTGTCCCTGAAAGAAGGGCTCATTTATCGTCACATTCTTAAGGCCTACTATCCTATCCTCCTTAAGCTCCAATATCTTATCTACCAATAAAAAAGGATAACGATGAGGCAGAACCTTCATAATAGTATCTATCTTGAGCACCTTTCTTATCCACCTCCTCTAATATCTTAGAAACTAGACTCAAATGAAGCGCATGACCAGCCTTTATAGCTACAATGTGCGCACATATCCAATCGCCAAGTAAGGCCATATCTCCTATCAGATCCAATATCTTATGTCTAACGAACTCATCCTCAAACCTCAAGCCCATAGGGTTTAAAACCCCATTCTCATCGATCAAGATGGTATTCTCTAAGCTTCCACCCTTACCTAAGCCCCTTCCTAGAATGAAGTCTATCTCATGCTTAAAAGCATAGGTTCTCGCAGGAGCTATTTCCTTAATGAAGGTTTCCGGCAAAAGCTCATAGGATAAAAACTGAGATCTTAAAAAGGGATGATCATAAGCTATCGTATAACTCACCTTAAAGGTAGGATGAGGGAAGGCCGCTATAAGAGAATCATTTGCACTTACCCATATGGGTTCAGAGAGGGAAATCACCCTTCTGGGGACATCCTGCTCTACTAATCCCGCCTCAAGAAGCTTCTCTACAAAGGGCAAAGCGCTACCATCTAACGCAGGCGGTTCACTTCCATTCACCTCAATGATAAGGTTATCTATGCCAAGTCCCCTTATAGCGGAAAGAAGATGTTCAACGGTAAAGATCTTCGTCCCATCCCTTATCAACACAGAACCTCTCATCGTGTCAGCCTTACATTCCCTCAAGCAGACCCTTATAGGCTCCCTTGCCTCCACATCCAACCTCCTAAGTATAATACCGCTATTAGGAGGAGCGGGTTTAAAGATAACCTCTACGCTCTCGCCCGTATGCAATCCCACCCCGCTTACGTTAACGCTTCTTAATATAGTCCTTTGCATGTTCACCCCTTAACTCTCCTTTCGAGCTCCTTTACCTTTTGGAAAAGCTCCGGCAACCTTCTAATTAAAGCCCCAATCCTCAGGTCCTCCTTATGATCCGTAGCAGGAAAACCTGAAACGAAACTCTTAGGCGGTATATCTTTAGTTACACCGCTTCGCGCAGCTATTATGCTCCCTTCGCCCACAGATACATGATCCTTAACGCCAGCCTGTCCACCCATCATTACGCCATCGCCTATCTCAGAGCTACCAGCTATCCCACATAGGGCAGCTATCAAGACATTCCTACCCACTTTCACATTGTGAGCGATTTGAACAAGATTATCTATCTTAGTCCCTCTTCCAATTCTTGTTTCTCCGACCGTAGCCCTGTCTATGGTCACGTTCGCTCCTATCTCCACATCATCCTCTATTACTACTATCCCCACCTGAGGTATCTTTAATGCGCCCTCTGGTGAAGGAACGAAGCCAAATCCATCGCTACCTATTACCGCGCCGCTGTGAATCACAACTCTATTTCCTATCTTGACATCCTCCCTTATAGAAACCATAGGGTATATCACACAATCCCTACCTATCTCCACATTCTCACCTATAAAGACGAAGGGATATACGACGGTATTTGAACCGATCCTTGAACCCTTTCCAACATAAGAAAAGGGGGCTATTCTCACCCCCTCCTCTAAGATCACGCCTTCCTCAAGATAGGCAAGCTCATGAACTCCCAAGGGTATAGGATGCTCCCTTTTAAAAAGCTCCCTTAAGAGCTTGATCATGGCTTTCCTAGGATCTTTAACCTTTATTAAGGTTTTACCCTCAAGCTCAACACCAAGCTCGCAAGGCAAAACGATAACAGAAGCCTTTACATCCTTAAGCTTCTCACATAGGCTCTTATCCCAGAGGAAAGAGAGATCCCCCTCCTTGGAACAAGAAAGAGTAGAAATCTCTCTTACCTCTATATCTTCTCCTTCAAGGACTCCCTCGATAAGCTTAGCTATCTCAGAAGCCTTAACGGACCTATTTAGCCTTGCCATACTTACTCTTTAACACGTTGAAGGCATCCTGAGTTAGATCGATCCCGCCAAAAAATACCGCTCCTTTAAGCAAAACTATCTCTATACCTTGCTTTTTGGCAACCTCCCTTATGGCAGTATCTACATCCTTCATTAAGGGATTTAATAACTCATTCTTATACTTATCAAACTCCGCCTGGGCCTTCCTAAACACCTCAGATTCCTTTTGCCTTAACTCCTTCTCATCCTTAATGTTTTTGCGCAAGTTCTCTATCTCCGTCTTAACCTGCGACTCCTGCTTCTGCACAAAGCTCTTTATCTGGGCCCTTACCTCCTCAGCCTTAGGATGATTGTTTAAGAGATAATCCACATCAACCACCCCTATCTTAACGGGGCTCTGTGCCCAGGCTCCTTGAGCAAACGTAAAAGAAAGAACCATGATAGCTGTGAGACTTAAGGCTAACACCAAACGCTTCATAAAGTATCCCTCCTTTTATCTTTGACTTTTATCACAATCTACCTACCACCCTTAGGAAGAACCTTTCATCCTCATGGGTGGAATAGGTAAATTCAACTCTAACCCAGGAACCAAACCAGTAGGAATAGGATAGCTCTATTCCTCCATCCTCATCCCAATATCCAGCTTGAAAGTTAGAGTATCTTAGAAAGAAGAAGTTTTCTCCCTCAGAAAAGCTGCGCTTATAGCCTATCCAAAGCTTAGGTCCAACCCTAAGCTCTATCCCTAAAAAGCTTTCTAACTTTATGCTTTCAAGAAGAGCCTTCACCTCTACATAAACTTCCCCTTCCTTAAAGACCTTACCGAAGTGAAGAACACCTTCAGGCTCAGCATCCTTTAACCCCACAGGGATCCTCCCTTCGGCGATTATCGACCAAACTCTCGACTCAAGGCTAACCACCATGGTAGATATCCTACCCAGGTAAAGCTCAGGAGACAGATCAACCCTATAAAAGGTAAGAGCCTTGGATAAGGATGCCCTCTTAACAACAAGGTCCTTAAAGAATTTCTCATGATGCTTAACAAACGCTATAGGTAGACCCTCCATGAGCTTCACATTAGGCAGAAACTCCTTTCTTAAACCCCTTAAAACTATATTGGGGACCGTTCTCGACCTCAACACTAAATCCACAGACAATACCACTGGGTCCTCCCCTCTTAAAGATACCTTTACCAAAAGGGCCTCAGGTAAAAAAATCAGTGATAAATAAGCACTATAACCCGGAAGAAGGGCGGAAATCTCCTTTTTCACCTCTAAAGAGGCAACCTCTTGAACCCAGTCCAGGGACTCAACAGGTAAACCTTGAAACAAAGAAACGACCTTATTTCCAAGCTTCTCATAAGGAACTTTATATAGGGGCTCTATCTCAGGAGGAAACCTTTCCGGAGAGAAACTTAAAAACACCTTATCCACTAAGGGAAAGATAGGTTCAAAAGATACCTTAATATACCCCTCCTCAAAGATAAGCTCTCTAACCTTATAACCCGGAAAGAGCTTTGGCAAAACGCCTTTAATTACCGCTTCCCTACCTGGAACCCCCTTTACCTCCTGAGCTATCCTCCTAATTACAGCTGAAACCGCCTCGTGTAAAAAGGAGGGCATTCCCTCAATAGTTATCTTATTTATAGCATAAGCAGAAAGTGGAAGGGAAAATAGGATGAAAACCGTTAAAGCTAAAAGATGTGACCGAAACCTATATAAGATTGGGTTTCACCTTCCTCGTTTTCCGCAAAGTCGGCCCTTATAATTCCAAAGGGAGTTCTAACCCTTAAGCCAAAACCAACTCCACGCTTAAGATCAGATAAAGATATGCTTTCATCCTTACTCCATGCATAGCCCCAGTCATTGAAAACCACCAATTCTAGTCCCTTTTCGATTGGTATCCTCAGCTCCACGTTTGCTAAAACCATCTTCTCGCCAAAGAAGTAACTCCTTGGATAACCCCTAAGGGTGGTAGCCCCTCCTACAAAAAACTTCTCAAAATAGGGAAGGGTCCCGCTTGAATCTCCATATCTTGCCCTTGCCGCTATAATCCAGGGTCTTTCCTCCTCAGCTCCAAGCTCTATGCCAAGCCACTTGTTTAGCTCAAAAGGTAAGTAAAATTTAACCTCTCCTATGTACTTAGAGTAGTTGTAATCTCCTCCAAAAAGCCCCGCATGCTCAACTATTAGGCTTTCCACATCTCCAACAGAGTAGGGAACATATGGGTTTCTATTATCCCTCGTTAAACTAAGGGTTAAATACCTTACCTCTCCCTGAAGAACCTCCTCCCTATCAGGAGGCTCACCAGAAGTAGGAGTAATATTTACATTTTCATGCGTTAAGGTTAGATAGAAAGAAACCTTATTGTTAATTTTCCTTCCAAAGCCTATATAAAAACCTTCAGCGCTCTCATCATAAGTCCCCTTAACTTCCCCTGTCTCACGATCATACCAATTAACATCAGTGTAATCCCTTCTAAAGAAACCAAACTTATAGGCGAAGTGCTTCTCATCCATCCAGGGATCTTCCCAGCTAACCCATTGCCTCTCCTCTTCGCCCAACCCCAAACCTATACTCACCCTTATACCTCTTCCCATAAAGTTAAAGTTCTCGTAAGCAGCCTCCCCTTCCCAACCGGTTACGCTCCCATAACCAATCCCCAACATGAGCCTCGTGGTACTCTTTTCCTCCACCCTAAATACGATATTTATCCAACCTATCTCCTCCGTAGGCTCAGGATAAGCTTCAACTTTCTCGAAGAACTCCGTCGCCTCAAGGCGGGAAAGGGAAAGCTGAAGCTTCTTAGTATTTAAAACCTCGCCAGGTTTTATGTAAATATACCTTCTAACAACGTAATCCTTAGTTCTCTTATTTCCCTGAATTACTATCTCCTTAACCCTGGGCTCGAGTATCTTTAAAAAAACCACTCCCTTGGAAAAACCTGCATCCATTATCCTTATTAGACCGTATCCTTCTCTTCTATAGAGGTCCACTATCCTATCGATATCACGCTTAAAGAAACTAGCATTAAAGCGCATTCCTTCCGTTAAAAACATCACTTCCCTTATCTTCTTAGTTGGTATAACCGTGTTACCTTCAATAATTATCTCCTTTATGGGCTCAAACTCTTCCACCACAAATATAACCTTAACCCCATCCTCATAAGGCTGTCCCTTAACGGAAACGCTCTTAAAGAACCCCATATCGTATATTCTCTTCACATCCTCCTTTATCTTCTCCTCATCAACCGGCTCCCCAACCTTGCTTTGAACAACAGCAAGAATTCTATCCTTTTGAACAGTTATATTTCCCTCCACATCTATAGCCTTTATTATAGGAGCAGCAAAAACTACACCCGCAGAAAGAAAAATCAAGAATAAGCATAATAAAAGACTCCTCACTTAAGCTCTACCTCCCTCCCGTAAGATAAATCTTAAACTCCTTTCTCCCAAGCTCTATCAACCTAAACAGCTCTTCCGCCGAAAGAGCGTGATTTTCCTCAACCTTAGTAAGCTTCGCTTCCTCCTTAACCTTCACCTTCTCTTTGCGAACCACATACAATATATGAGCATCAAAGCTCTTTATATTATAAAGCCCAATGCGTCCTTCGCAATAAGCGGTAAAAGTTATCCGAGGAAGATTAATCGAAAAATTAAGCCTTCCTGGGATACCTAACGCTAAGCGATGTCCAAAACTCGGGGAAATATTAAGCTCTTGCTCAACCCTTTGAGAGACCTCCATATAGGGATAGGAAACCAAGGCTAAAACCAAAAGAATCGTAAGGAAGCTTACCTCAAAGACAACCCTTAAGGGGCTCTTCTTAAGCTTTAAAGCCCTCTCCCATTCCCCCTTATGCAGAGCTCTTATTTCGGCCTCGGCCAAGGATAAACTTAAAAAGCCCTCTTCGCTTTTACCCTGAAGATAGGCTTCCTCCGCCTTTTCAAGCCACCTTTTGGCAAACTTTATCTTTTTTACTACCCCCTTCTCACCCATGGCATTACTATTATCCCAAAACCTCCTTCAACCTTTTCAGGGCCCTCTTATGAATCCTCTGAATTTTACTTAAGGAGAAACCTAACTCTTTAGCTATATCTTTAAGCCCCTTTCCCTCATAGTATATTCCATTTATTACCTTTTTATCCTCAGAGGGCAAAACCTCAAGCCCTATGGAAAGCAGATCCTCATCAAAGCTTCCCTCCTTGGGATCAGCTTCATCAACCAGCTCCCAAGCAGGCATCTTCCTAGTCAAGGCATTCAATATGGAGCCCTTTATCCTATAGTAAGCGAAAGTATAAAACTTCCATCCCCTCTCAGGCTCAAACCTATCAACGGCTTCAATAAGACCGACTATTCCCTCTTGAAGCAGATCTAAGGTTAGCTCAGGAGGATGCCCTATCTTTGATAAAACCTTGAAAACAAGGGGCTGATAAGACTCTATTATCTTAGCACGACTCTCCTCGTCCCCCTCTTCCTTAAACTTCCTCCAAAGCTCCTCCTCCTCAGCCTGCTCCAAAATCTTAACCTTGCTTAAGGCTCTTAGATACTCTTCCATCCTTAAGACATCACTCCCTTCAAAACGCCTTTTAATGAAATTCTAACAGAAGGATAAAAAAATGTCACCCATCCCAATAATAGCTAGGATGGGTGACATTCGCCTTAAAAACTAATATTTCAGTTAGATCTCCTTAAGAACAGAAACTGCCCAACCTAAACCAAGCTCATAAAGCTTACTCTCTTTAGGTACACCCTTTTCATTCCAGCCCATCATCTCATAGTAAAGAAGCTTTGCCTTCTCAAAGTCTTCCTTATCCATCTTCTGACCAGCCAAGGGACCATTCTCAAGAGGCTCGAAGAATCTCTCAGGTAGCTTATCCTCTTTTACATCTATGCCCTCCCTTAAATTAAACAGCCTAGCTAAGGTAGACGCCCTTTCACCGACCTTCAAAATCTCGAATAAGCTTGTATCCCAACCTGTAGCGTGGCCTAAAGCCTCAACCACCATGTTAACCGGCATTACGCTCCTTGGAACCACTACGAACTTACATATGCCTGCACAATCGAAGAAGTTCCACCAAGGATAAAGATAAACATAGGTCCTTATCTTCTCAGGAACAAACTTCACAGGACTTGTGGGCTCAAGTATCCCGAAAGGAGCTATTCCCTTAAAGGTATACTGCTCCTTCGAGGAGAGCATCGTATCATGCCCAACAGTCATATGATCAGCCCCGTGCTCGCAAACTGCGTAACCAAGCCCGATCATATACTTTCCTCTCGGCTCATGAAGAGGCATCTCCTGATTCTTAACAGCCATAGCAAACCTTTCAGCCCCTCTGCCAATGGCTTTCGCAGCTCTTGAGGCTCCCTCAGCTAAAAGGGCCCCAAAACCTTCCTTTTTAGCTATCTTGTGAATCATAGCTATAAGGGCCTCTTTATTACCAAAGGTTAACTCTATACCATCGGTATCAGATTTACTTATTATACCGTTCTCGTAACACTCCATGGCAAAGGCTATCGACACACCGGTACTTATCGTGTCAATACCATAGGCATTACAAAGCTGGTTGGCCAAAGCCACAACCTTTATATCATCTATTAAGCACATAGAGCCCATGGCCGCTATAGTCTCGTATTCAGGCCCTCCATATTCTGGTACAACACCGAGCTCAGGAACGGAAACCACCCTTTTACACCTTACAGTGCAGGCATAACAATTCTCACGTCCCACAAGTATGCTTTCGTTCATCGCCTTGCCACTGATTCTCTCAGCACCATCAAATACGCCCATTCTGAAGTTCTTGGTGGGAAGAATACCACCATTGTTGTTAACCATAACAGTAGCAGACGTCCCAAACTCGTAAAGCGTCTTTGTTATAGGATGATCTTTTCTCATCTCCTCAAATCGCTTAACGATGCTCTTTATCCCATCAGAATTATAAACAGGTATAGAACCACTCCCACAGACAGCTATGGCCTTCAAGTTTTTAGAGCCCATAACAGCTCCAAGGCCGTTTCTACCATTGTAGTGTCTCAATTCATTGGTTATGCAAGAGAACCTTACTCCCCTTTCTCCAGCGGGACCTATCAAGGCAACCCTCGTTCCCTTGGGCGTTTCTTCCTTAATCTTCCTGTAGGCTTCCTTTGTCTCAAGCCCCCAGATACTTGAAGCATCCCTTATCTCAGCCTTGCCATTCTCAATATAAATATAAACAGGCTTTGGAGCTCTTCCTGTTATAACGATGGCATCAAAGCCCGCCCTTTTAAGCTCAGGGCCAAAATAGCCAGCCGAGTCAGTTTCGCCGAAAGCCTCAGTTAAAGGAGACTTAGCGCAAACAACATATCTACACATTCCAGAGATAGGCACACCGGTTAAAACACCTGTGGCAAACAATAAGACATTATCTGGTGAATAAGGATCCACACCTCTTTTCATCTCCTTAAGGAGATAGTAACCACCAAAACCATAGCCTCCCATGTAAGTCCTATAAAACTCCTCACCCATCTCTTCAACGCCTATGCTATTTGAAGTTAAGTCCACTCGCAAAATCTTACCTATGAAACCGAAGGACATAAACCTCACCTCCCTCTTAAAAGGCAAGGGGTAAGGCCCTTCCTTCAGGATCCTTACCCCTCGCTATCTTAAGTTTCAAGTTACCACGCCTTATTGTAAATATCCTCTATATCTTTCAAGGTTAATACGCGCGGATTCTGAGAAAGAAGCCTAGTCTCATTTATCGCAGCAGCTGCCATCCCAGGAATAGCCTCCTTAGGTATATTAACATCCCTCAACCTCATGGGAACACCTATATCCTTAGCTATCTTAACCATAGCATCTATCGCCTTAAAGGCAGCATCCCTTAAAGATAACCCTTCAACCTTCTCGCCCAAAGCCTGAGCTATCTTAACAAACTTCTCCAACCTGCTAACTACATTATACTCCATAACATAGGGAAGCATCAAAGTGTTAGCAACTCCATGAGGAATACGAAATTGCCCACCCAAGGGATAAGCTAAAGCATGAACCGCAGCACAGCTTGAGTTACCGAAAGCTATACCTGCGATCAAGCTTCCAAGAGACATGTAATACCTAGCCTCAGTGTTAGAACCATCGGTAACAGCAGTGCGAAT
>JANXBX010000018.1 GCA_025060595.1 Synergistota bacterium
TTAAGCCTATCAGAATGGTTAATGATACTAACGGTAGCTACAGCCTCAATCATAAGCGGTAACATTATCGAGAAAATCTATATTAAAAGTTTTTGAAGGATATGATTAAAAATTAAACACTGAACTCAACTATAGAATTATTGATATTTTAGCAAAATATATCTCTTTATTAAAAAAGACGGAGGTAGACCAAAAATATCTGTTAGAACCTATACTATCCATGCTAAACTGTGATAACAGAAGTAAAATAATAAGTAATAAAGTTTATTGAAACTAAAATGTTCCTGTAATGATAAACTGCAACCAGTTTTAGGATGTTCATAAGGAAGTTCAAAAACTAACTTTTTCTTCAAATATAGTTTCATGAAAAGTATAAACCCTTGAGACTGTAGTTAAGACGGCTTAAATACTACTTATAGGTAGATAGTTTAAACACGTTACAAAACCTTCAGATTTAATTCTTGCTAGAAGCCCTTTCATAAACGAAAATACTGATTAATAATAGTTGTCAGATCCGGTTATAATTTATCAAGAGAATGCACTTTATAACTTTTTTAAAAAACGTCAGCGTAGAAGCTGTAGTTAATAAACTCTTATGAGAATTTCTATGAAAAATTCTTGAGTTAAAGCATAATGTAGAAGTAAAAGTGAAACATAATCAAATTTTTATTAAAGTTAAAAATCTTGTATTAAGGCCCAAAGTTTTTCATTGATAAAACTTACCTACCTTCGTATAAGGAAAGGGGGTGTTTTCCATTAAAAAGCTATTAAAAATTAAACCTTAAAGTTCTACGTTATATTTAAATTTTTGATTATTTTTATATAAAAATAAGTCACACTAATATTTTTATGCTTGACAGGACTTTATTATGGAGTTATTATATAGTAAAGGAGGAAATCAAATTGAACAAAATTACAAGAGAAAGTGCTTTAACTCTTATAGATAAGTATATTACAGATGGGAGTATCAAGAAACACCTATTTGCTACTGAAGCAATTATGAAAGCACTTGCTAATAGACTCAGAGAAGATGAAAAGGAGTGGGCTTTAACAGGATTACTTCACGATCTGGACTATATGGAAACGAAATCTAATTTTGAAAAGCACGGTTTTAGAACGGTTGAAATACTTAAAGAGGAAGGTTTTACTATTCCTAATAATATGGCTAAAGCTATAATAGCTCACGCTTGTCATCCTGGTTGGGAACCACAAACGCTATTAGAAAAAGCTTTATATGCAACTGACCCACTAAGTGGACTAGTGGTAGCAGCGGCACTTATACATCCTGATAAAAAGCTTTCCTCTATTGATACTACTTTTATAATGAAAAGGTTTAAAGAAAAGAGATTTGCTGCCGGTGCAGATAGGAATCAAATTAAAAGTTGTGAAAGTTTTGGGTTAACACTTGAAGAGTTTATTTCTATAGGACTCATAGCAATGTCAAACATTGCAGAGGTACTGGGGCTATGAAAACAAAGATAACAATTTTAATTGAAAATAAAGTTAAGAGACTACCTTATGGGGCTATAGGCAAACATGGTTTATCTATGCTTATTGAGATAGAAAACAGTTTTAAAATCCTGTACGATACTGGACCTAACTGGGAGAGCCTGATTTACAATGCTTCATTGCTTGGGAAAAATATTAAAGATGTAGAAATGATAGTTATATCTCACGGACACCACGATCACGGTAATGATATAGTTCCTATATTAGACTATATAGGCAAAAAGGAGATCCCTGTTGTAATACACCCTTTGGCCTTTAACAGAAAGGGAGATATAAAGATGAATTCAACAGAAAATGATCTAAGAGATATGAAAGCTAAGTTGATCTTAAAGTATGAACCTTTTATGCTTTATGATGGAATATGGTTTTCAGGCAGCATACCTCGTAAAGAAGGAAATCCTATTCATCCTGTTAGAGATGAATCAAATGGGAGTATAATAGACGAAGTTATGGATGATACAGCTCTTTACCTAAAAGGCAAAGAAGGTGGGATAATATTAACAGGATGTGGACATAGTGGGATCCTAAATATAATAGATCATGCTAAAGAAATACTAGAAATTAAAAACATTTACGCTATAGTCGGTGGCTTTCATGGTATTGATCAACTCCAGGAAGAACTTTTAAAAACTGTGCATTTAATTTCAAGAGAAGAAGTAAGCATATTAGCTCCTTGCCATTGTTCCGGCCCTCTTACCTATCTTCTCTCTAGATATCCTGGTTTTATCGATATAGGAGTTGGAAGCGAGTTAAGTTTCGATATTATTTAAAGAAAGAAATGTATTATTCCAGGCTTTTACTTTTTGTAACTATTTTCTTTGTAATATTCAATATATCATCAAACAGTTTTGCAGGTAAGGTATATTTATCTCTAGTTACAGGAAGCATAGGAGGAACTTACTATCCTATAGGAAACGCAATATCTAATGTAATAAATAGGAATATTTCTGAAGTCTACGTGATAACGGAAACAGGCCAAGCTTCTGTAGCTAATTGCCTTTTACTTGGTAGAGGAGAAGCAGAGATGGCTTTCGCTCAAAACGATGTAGTTAACTGGGCATACAATGGTTTATATCTTTTTAAAAAGCCTTTCACCAACATTAGAGTTTTTGCTTCTTTATATCCTGAGATAGTTCATATAGTGACACTCAAATCTTCCGAGATCAAAAACATCTATGGATTAAAAGGTAAGAGAGTAGCTGTCGGAGAAATTGGTAGTGGGACAGAAATAAACGTAAGATTAATACTTGAAGAAGTTGGGCTTTCCTACAAAGATATGGAGGTTAATTATTTAGAGAGCAGTTTAGCAGCTCAACGCATGAAAGATGGTAAATTAGACGCTTTCTTTTACACAGTAGGCTATCCAGCACCAGCAATTGAAGATATAGCAGCAACAAAAGAAATTCGCTTGCTATCTTTAAGTGAGGAGCTTATTAAAAAACTTGAAAAAAAACATGCTTGGTTCGTTCGGAACACAATTCCTGCTAGAACCTACAAAGGACAGGATGAAGAAGTAAAAACCTTATCCGTCATGGCTATGTGGATTGGGCTTTCAACAATTCCATCTGATCTAGTTTATAAAATGGTTAAAGTAGTTTTTGACTCTTTAGGTGAAATAGGATATGTTCATCCTAGAGCTAAATTTATAAGTCTTGATTTAGCTTTAAAAGGAGTAAGTACCCCTCTACATGAAGGTGCCGAAGCGTTTTACAGAGAAAGAGGTTTACTACAGCAGACAAGATAGGTTTATTATTGCTTTATTTTTATTTCTTCAGTTGTTGTCTATATAAGTAGAAAATACGTAAGTTCTAGAATAGCTTCTTGATATTAATGCGATGAATACTCATAATTTACAAATGTTAGTGGATACTTAAAGAGGAGCTGATTTAAGTTATTTTCCTACTCCCATTTGAAATTTTGAAAGATTATCAATCCTATTCCTATTATCTAGAAAGAACAAAAAAACAACAAGCTTACCAATTGAAAGATTCAAATTAGGCTTTAAGACCACCGCATGTAAGGATTGAGTTAAAAGAGGAGAAAAGTCAAGAGGTGGTGAGATAAGTGAAAAACTCCTTAAGTGAAATAAGAAAAATAATAGAAGCTCATCTTGGAGAAAGGGTTAAAATAAGAGCAAATAAAGGAAGAAAAAGAATAGAAGAAAAATATGGTGTGATAGAAGAAACTTATCCCTGCTTATTTACTATAAAAGTGATAGAAGCAGGTCATAAAATCTCTTATAGTTATGCAGAGCTTCTTACAAGAGAAGTGGAGGTTGAACTGTGCTCTACCCATCAAAAACTCCTTTAAAAAAAGAAGCTTTTGCTAAGATAAATTTAGGCCTTTGGGTTTTAGGCAAAAGAGAGGATGGCTATCATGAAATAATTACTTTTATGCATGAAATTACTTTAAAAGATGATCTGCTAATATGGGAAGACAATGATGTTTTAATATCTGTTAAAGGAGCTGAAATAAACGGGGATAATACAATAACAAAAGCCATTCTAGAGGTAAAGAAGGAAATTAATTCTCCAGAAGGAGTTAAAATACTTTTAATTAAGAGGATTCCTATAAAAGCCGGATTGGGTGGTGGAAGTTCAGATGCTGCTGCTGCTATAAAAGCTTTTTTAAATCTAAAAGGTATAAAACTAGATGAGGAAAAGCTTTTAAAGCTAGCTTCTTCAATAGGCAGTGATGTTCCATTTTTTATAAAAGGAGGTTTTTGTCTTTCTTTCGGTAGAGGGGAAAAAATCAAAGAGTTAAATTTTTGTTTAGATAAAGATTTAGACATTATATTGATAATTCCAAGTTTTGGTCTAGAAACGAAAAAAGTTTATTCATGGCTAACTCCTCCTTATTCCCAACCTCCAGATATATTAAAAATAATAGAAGCTTTTAAAAAAAGAAAATGGGAATTTCTCAAAAATAACCTTAAAAATGATTTAGAAAAACCCGTTTTTGAGCGTTATCCTATGCTAAGAAGTATTAAAGAAAAGCTTTTAGAAGAAGGTGCCTTACTTGCTATGATGTCAGGAAGCGGTTCAACAATATTTGGTATTTTTAATAAACCTTTTGATAAACTCGAGTCCATTAAAAGATATTTTGGAAAAGAGTTTAAAATTATTTTAACTCAGTTTGAGATTAGAAATAATGAAAAAGGTTAGCGCCTTTTTAAGGAAGTTAGCCCTAATAATTTTTATAGTTTTTTACATCAATAATACTGCTTTCTCTTTAAGCATTGAGGTATATTTTAGTCCTAAAGGTGGCTGTGAAAAGAGAATAATAGAACTAATAGACATGGCTCAGGAATCAATAGATTTAGCAATGTATACTTTTACTAATTCAAAAATCGCATGGGCTTTAGTTAAAGCATACGAAAGGGGGGTTAAAATAAGAATCCTGCTTGATGGTCAAGAAGCACAAAACAAATACTCAAAGGGGCTTTTTCTTAAGAAAAGGGGCATATTTGTTGTTTACGATAGAATGCCAGGTTTAATGCATAATAAATTTTGTGTTATAGACAATAAAATTGTTATAACTGGTAGTTACAACTGGACAGCTACAGCGGAGGAAAAAAACGAGGAAAACTTAATAGTCATTTATGATCTCAATATAGCTAATGCTTATAAGAAAAGATTTGAATATTTAATTAAAATCAATGTACCATGGTGGCTCAGAATATTTAAAGGATCTTAAAATAGTAAGATGGCAAATAAGTAAAAAAATATCTGGCTTTTTAAATGTTGCTAAAAGATGCAGCTGGGGATATCCGCAGGTTATTTTATGTTACCCATTAAAAAAAGGTAAACCATTCCCCACACTTTACTGGCTAACCTGTCCATATCTTAATAAACGTGTGGGGGATCTTGAAAGTAAGGGTATGATCTCGGATCTTCTAAATAAGATAGAAACTAATGCTGATTTAAGAAAAAAGCTTAAAGAGGCTAATAAAGCTTATGCGGAAAAGAGAGCTGCCCTTTTAAGTGAAAAAATTAGAAATTTTTTAAAGCTTAAATTTCACTCTTATTTAGAAGTAATCGAAGAAAGAGGAATCGGTGGAGTTACTGAACCTGAAGGAGTGAAGTGTCTTCATGCCCATCTTGCTTACTACCTGGCTGATGGAAAAACGCCTATAGGTGAAGAAGTTCTAAAAATCTTGTCTAGTTCTGAGTGCCTTGACAAGCCCAAATGTGCCATGATAGAATCTTGCAAGCAATTTCGGTATTGCAAAAAGGGGGTTAGACTATAATGTATGCGATAATTGAGATAGGAGGAAAGCAATATGTAATTGAAAAGGGAGCCATAATTAAAGTTGAAAAAATGAGGGCTCCTGAGGGAGAGGAAGTAAATATTGATAAGGTGTTATTTGTAAAGTTGGATGGGCGGAGCATCGTGGGAAATCCATATATTGAAGGAGCAAGGGTAAAGGCTAAAATTTTAGAACACGGGAAAAATAAGAAGGTTATTATTTTTAAATATAAGAGAAAAAAGAATTATAGGAGGAAAAGGGGACATCGTCAACCGTTTACAAAAATAGAAGTAGAAGATATTTTTGTTTCCTAAACCTTTATGCTTAGAATAACTCTTTTCTACGATAAGGACATGATCAATATATTGGCAAATGGACATACAGGTTATGCTGAAGAAGGTAAGGATATAGTATGTGCGGCTATTTCCGCTTTGTTACAAACCTTTATTTTGTGGCTTGAAGACGAATATGGAAAAAGCTTATATTTGGAAAAAAGAAAAGGAGTTCTAAATTTTAAATTTCCGGCTGATGAAAAAAGTAAATTCGTTTTATCAATATTTCTGAAAGGTTTAAAAGAAATAAGTAAAAATTATCCAAAATATGTCAAGCTTGAGGAGGTGAGTCAAAATAATGGATCTCCAACTTTTCGCTCATAAGAAAGGCGGTGGAAGCAGTCAAAATGGGAGAGATAGTTGTGGAAAAAGGTTGGGAGTCAAAAGATACGATCTTCAGTTTGTGAGGGCTGGAAATATAATTGTTCGTCAAAGAGGAACCAAATTTCATCCTGGTAAAAACGTAGGAATAGGTGATGATTTTACACTTTATGCTCTTATTGATGGCTATGTGAAGTTTGAAAGGCTTGACAAAACGAGAAAGAAAGTCAGTGTTTATCCTGAAACAACTTTAACTGGATGATAGATCTAGTCAAAATATATGTAGAAGGAGGAAAAGGCGGAAACGGAGCTATAAGCTTCAGAAAAGAGAAATATGTTCCTCGTGGAGGTCCTGACGGAGGAGATGGTGGAAAGGGGGGAGATGTTGTTCTGTTAGTATGTTCCTCCCTTTCTACTTTATCAGATTTTCGATATAAAAAGCATTTTAAGGCGGAAGATGGAGAACACGGCGGAAGTGGAAATAAAAAAGGCAAAGATGGCGAGGACATTATTATAAAAGTCCCTCCTGGAACTATAGTTAGAGATGTGGAAACAGGAAAGGTCATGGCTGATCTTTTAGTACCTGGAGAAAAGTTCATAGTTGCTAAAGGCGGACGAGGAGGACGTGGAAACGCTTATTTTAAGTCCCCTACAAACCAGGCTCCACGGATAGCTGAAAAAGGGGAAAAGGGAGAGGCTCGATGGGTTATACTAGAGCTAAAAATAATAGCTGATGTTGGAATTGTCGGTTTACCTAATGTGGGTAAATCTACTTTAATCTCTGTCTTATCGAACGCTAAACCTAAAATAGCAAATTATCCCTTTACTACTTTATCTCCTGTCCTTGGAGCGATGGAAATTGAAAATGGCGAGAAAATTATATTAGCAGATATACCTGGTCTTATAGAAGGAGCAAGTAAAGGAAGAGGATTAGGTATAGATTTTCTAAAACATTTAGAGCGAACTAAGTTACTACTTCATGTTGTTGATATTTCCTTACCTTTAAATGAGATAGTGAAAAATTTCGAAATTATAATAGACGAAATGAGGAATTACTCCTCAAAACTTATGTATAAACCCCAGATAGTTGTGGGTAACAAACTCGATTTAGTACCTGAAGAAGAAAAAGTGAGATACTTAAGAAGTCTATTTAACGAGAAAGGCTATGAATTTTTAGCTATTTCTGCTCTTAAAAAAGAAGGGTTAAAGGAACTTATAAACATAATACTCAGAAAACTTGATGAAATTCCGAAGGAAATTCCTCGCGAGAAAATAGACTATATTCCTCAAGTTAAGCCTATAAAAGTTTACAAGGATGGAAATGTCTTTATTGTAGAAGGTGATGAAGTAGAACATATTGTTTCTACAACTCTATTCGAAAGCGAAGAGGCTTTAATGAAATTTCAAAAAGCAATCAAAAAGATTGGTATAGAAGATAGGTTGAAAGAGCTAGGCATTAAAGAAGGAGATATTGTTAGAATTGGAAATATAGAGTTTGAATATAAAGAGGGTTAAATTATGAAAAGAGTAGGCATAATGGGTGGAACATTTGATCCAATACATTACGGACACCTTATAGCTGCTGAGGAAGTACGTCAGATTTTTTCTTTGGATAAAGTTATATTTGTACCTGCCAAAATCCCGCCTCATAAAATTGGTAAAAACCTTAGCGCGCCAGAAGATAGATACATGATGGTTCTATTAGCTACCTTAGATAATCCCTATTTCGAAGCCTCCAGAATAGAAATAGATAGAGAAGGTGTCTCTTATAGTATATATACTGTGAGAGAAATGAAAGAAATGTTAGGCAGTAATACAGAACTTTTTTTTATAACAGGTATAGATATAATTTTAGATCTTCAAAATTGGAAAGAACCAGAAGAGCTGTTAAAAATATGCAGATTCATAGCAGTCACCCGCACTGGCTATAATTTAGATCTTGTTA
This sequence comes from Synergistota bacterium, assembly GCA_025060595.1. Classification (NCBI taxonomy): domain Bacteria; kingdom Thermotogati; phylum Synergistota; species Synergistota bacterium. The sequence goes on from JANXBX010000018.1 coordinate 8,357, forward strand.
AAGAAAGACTTCCCCAAGAATTTTTAGATAAAATAGACATAGTTAAAATCCCATCCCCCCCTATTTCTTCCACAGATATAAGAAAACGAGTTCGGCGAGGGGAGAGCATAAAATATATAGTTCCACCTTTGGTTGAAGATTATATTAGAAAGAGAGGGTTATATCTGATATAATGACTATGGAGGGTAGAACAATGGTGATGAGATCTATCTTTGAATCAAAGGTGATATTTATAGCTCTTGCCCTCATAGGAGTCATTGTTGGAGGAGGAATACGTCTTTATAGTTTCCTTAATCCCGATATTAATGCAGTAAAGGCTTCTCTTGTTCAAGACGAAACCAAACCTTTAAACATACTTTTTGTCGGGATAGATAGCGTTGAAGGTTCTCATAGAGCAGATGTTATAGCTTTAATAACTCTTGACTTAAATAAAAGAAAAATAGGAGTAATATCTATACCGAGAGATACAAGAGTTCGCATTCCAAACAGAGGATGGACAAAGATAAATCATGCCTATGCTTACGGAGGTATTAGTCTTTTAAAGGATAGCATAGAAGAGTTCCTAGCTATTAGGATAAACCATTACGTAAGTATGGACTACCAAGGTTTTGTTCGTATTATCGATCTCATAGGAGGGGTTGAGTTATATATAGAGAAAGACATGAGATACACTGACAAGTGGGCAGGGTTTTATATAAACCTTAAAAAAGGATATCAGAGACTTGATGGGAACAAAGCCTTACAATACGTCAGATTCAGAAACGATCCAGAAGGAGACATAGGGAGGATTAAAAGACAGAAAAGGTTTATAGAAGCTATAGTCGATAAGCTTAAAAAAGAAGATATACTAAACAAACTTCCTTCAATAGCTATAGATGCTATAAGATTTGTTAAAACTGACCTAACTCCTGAACAAATTATATACTTAATATCCTTCTTCAAGGGGTTCGATTTAACATCTATAAAATGGGAAATAGTTCCTGGAACCCCGGGATCTATTGATGGAGTTTCTTACTGGTTGCCAGACTTAGAAAAACTAAGTTTAATTAGGAAAAAAATTATACTTGGAGAAGAAGATTTAATTAGTACACAAGAAGAAATTCTAACTATAGAAGTACTTAACGGAAATGGGATATTAGGTGCAGCTACTCATGTAGCTAAAATTCTAGAAGCTTATGGATATAAGGTTATAAAGATGGGCAACGCTGAAAGACTTGATTATCCTGTAACAAAGGTCATAGATAACACTGGTCAGAATTACGCTATTGCTAAAAAGATAGTCGAGATATTAGGTTATGGAATTTCATCGAGTGAGAAAAAGGAGTCGCAGGCTTCAATAACAGTAATATTAGGAAAGGATATGAAAAAATGAAGGCACCTACAAGAGAAATTCTTAAAAAAGTCGTTAGCATTTTAGAAAAACACAAGGGAGAGGATATTATAATTCTTGACCTTAGTGATCTAAATTACATTACAGACTTTTTCGTAATATGTACAGGACGCTCAGAAACTCATCTTGAAGCTCTCGCAGAAGAGTTAGAATTTGAACTTAAAAGAGATGGAATTTTTGCCTGGGGAGTAGAAGGGAAAAAAGGAGGAAGATGGACTTTACTCGACTATGGAAATGTTGTTGTCCACATATTTACACCGGAAGGAAGATTATTTTTCGATCTCGAAAGAATTTGGAATCAGGCTAGAAAACTTGACCTCCAACAACTTTAGTGAAATTAATGAAGAAAATAGAGATAATTGAACTAAAACACCTACATTGGAAACTCTTTCCTGAAATTGAAGATAAACTAAACTCTTTTAGAAAAGTATGGTTTGAAGAAAATGATGAACGTTTATGGGAAGAGCTTGTCTTTTGTCTTTTGACTCCTCAATCAAGAGCAGAAACATGTTGGAAAGCGGTAGAAAGTCTTAAAAGTAAAGAGTTAATTTTAAATGGTAACGAAAAAGAAATTTTATCTGAACTAAAAGGAATAAGATTTAAAACTAAGAAGGCTTATTATATAATAGAAGCAAGGAAAAGCTTTAATTATTCTGGAAAGTTAAAAATAAAGGAAATCTTGGCATCATGCGAAACTCCTTTTAAAATGCGGGAATGGCTTACTAAAAACGTTAAAGGAATAGGATATAAAGAAGCAAGTCATTTTCTGAGAAATATAGGACTAGGAGATAATTTAGCAATTCTTGACAGGCATATATTAAGCTTTATGTTAGACATGAAGCTCATTGAAAGAATAACGTTAAGCTTATCAAAGAAAAAATATTTAGAAATAGAGGAAGTTTTAAGAAATTTTTCGCAAAAAATAGATATTCCACTGGTTCATCTAGATTTTGTTTTATGGTATTTGAAAACGGGTAGAATTTTTAAATAGAGGAAATAGAAAGGAAGTGAAGAGCTTATGGAAAGCTCTAAGGAAATTTTAAAAAAGAAAGGAATAAATCCTTCGTATCAGAGAATAAAAATTTTTGAGTATCTTCAGAATAACAAAAACCACCCAACTGTAGAAATGATATATAAGGATCTGGCGTCAAAGATTCCCACACTATCTAAAACAACTATCTACAATACTTTAAAGCTATTTGCAGAAAAAGGGATAGTTAGTTTATTAATTATTGATCAAACAGAAATAAGAGTAGACCCCAACGTAGCTTTTCATACACACCTTTTCTGTATGAACTGCAACAAAATACATGATGTAATGCTTAGCAACACTCCTTTTGAGTCCATAAAAAGGGAATCCGAAGAAAAAGGATATAAAATAAGGGAAATACAAATAACTTTAAGAGGTACTTGTAAGGATTGCTTAGAAAAAAACATTTTAAAAAGTGATTAAACCTCTTGACTGTTTGAATTTATAGTGCTAAATTCTTCTTAGAAGAGAGGAGATGAGCAAGGTGGAGCAAAAGAGAATAAGAAGTAGATATAAGTGTAAATTTTATGTAAATAAGTGGTGGTGGCAGGTGTTATAGGCACCTGCCATCCCATGGTTCGTAAAAAGAAGATTTTAAAACCATGGAGGCAGGTCCCAACTAAGGGATAGGCCTCCATAGTTTTTTCTAAAAGGGGGCCTTGAAGGTCCCCTAAATCTTTTTAAGGAGGTGTTTATCATGAGTATAGGAGTAATAATGGGCTATTTTTTATCAGTCGCTTTTTTAATTGGAGGAATCATCTATGCTTTAAAAGGAGGTAAAGAACTATGAGTTACATTATCGCTTTAGTAGTTTACACACTGGCCATGTTAATAATAGGTTTTGTAAGTTACAGAAAGGAGGGAGAAAGAGGATACTTCCTAGCTGGAGGAAAGCTCGGCCCTTGGCTAGTTTCTCTATCTTTCTTTGCAACATATTTTAGTACTAGTGCTCTTCTTGGAGGAGGAGGCTCTGGCTATATATTCGGATTTGGATGGAGCGCTTACCTTACTATGTTTCACATCTTGTTTGCAGTACTGTCTTGGGTAATTGTAGCACCTAAGCTTAAAGAGTTTGTTGAAGAAAAAAATATATTAACTATACCCGAGTTCTTTCTTGTTAGATACAACAGTAAAGCACTTCAAGTCATTTCCTCTTTAGTTGTACTTGTCTTCTTCTCTTTTTACATGATCTCTATTTATAAAGGATCTTCTAACCTACTTCAAGTTATGATGGGGGTCCCCTATGAGTATGGAATATTCTTAGTCGCCATACCTGTTATACTTTATACTTCTATAGGTGGCTTTAGAGCTGTTGTTTTAACAGATTTCGTTCAAGGTATAATCCTCCTTTTCGGCGCCCTATCTCTATTTGGAGCGATAGTATACAAAATGGGCGGAATTACCGCTGGCCTAGAAGCATTATCTAAAATTACTCTGCCAGGAGGAATACCTGGAAAAGCTTTAATGAGTTTAGGAGAATATGGTCCTCCCCCAATAGTTAAGTCTGGTATGATGATTCCCTTTTTGTTAAGTTTGACATTCGCTATTAGTGTCGCTCAGCTTTCTAGCCCGCAACTTATAATAAGATTCTATGCTGCTAAAGATAAAGAGGTTATAAGAAAAGGAATGCTTTTAACACCTATACTTATAGGACTTTTTGCTGTTACAGTATTTTCCATAGGACCATTTGCGCATCTTTTTATCCAAGGAGTTAAAGATCCTGACCTTGTAGTTCCTATGCTTACCAAGAAGCTTTTTTCGGAAGGATTTGCTTCTTTAGTATTAGTGGCCGCTTTAGCTGCTGCAATGTCTACTATAAACTCTAATTTAATGGTTTTAGCTAGCTCCTTAGTCAAAGACATCCTTGGCTCAAAAAATGTTAAACTCGCAAGAATATCTGTTGTTATTTTAGGACTCATTTCTCCCATTTTAGCTTTAAATCCTCCTGGAATAATTGTCACCATAATTGGCTCAGCCTTCTCAGTTATTACCTCTACCTTTCTTGTCCCCTTACTTGCTGGACTCTACTCAAGAAATCCATCTAAAACGGGGGCAATTCTTTCAATGTTGAGTGCAATAGTCACATGCATGATATGGGAGGCTTTCTTTTATAAAAAATTATTTATCTATAGTGTGGTTCCGGGCCTTATCACTTCAACAATATTTTATTACCTAGGAGCTCTCGTTTCTTCTCCCGCAGAAAAAGAAGTTACGTCATCTACCTCATCATGAGGTAGATGACGTAACTTCCATCTACACTCTTAAAATTAATTAAAATTCCTAGATAATTTTGTTGACAGAAAAGCATCCCCTTGGTAAAATTGGAAAGGCTTCCTAAGAAATGCTCATGAAGGAGGGAAGAAGTGTGCCAACTATAAATCAGCTAGTAAAAGAGGGACGAAAACCTAAGAAGAGCAAATCTAAGGCTCCCGCTCTTCAAGGTTGTCCTCAGAAAAGGGGTGTATGTACAAGAGTTTATACCGTTACGCCTAAAAAACCAAACTCTGCTTTAAGAAAAGTCGCAAGGGTTAGGCTTACAAATGGCATAGAGGTTACAGCCTACATTCCTGGTATAGGACACAACTTGCAAGAACACTCTGTAGTTTTAATTAGAGGAGGACGTGTTAAAGATTTACCTGGTGTCAGATACCATATAATAAGGGGCACGTTAGATGCGGCAGGTGTCGAAGGAAGAAAGCAATCTCGTTCAAAATATGGTGTAAAAAGACCTAAAAAGTAAGGAAGGAGTGTAGGAAACAATGCCAAGAAAGGGTAAAGTCGAAAGGAGAACCTTACAACCTGATCCGATTTACGGAAGTCCTCTTGTAACAAAGTTTATAAACTACATTATGTGGGATGGAAAAAAAATGACTGCAGAGTGGATTTTTTATGAGACAATGAAAATTATTGAGGAAAAATTGAAAAAGTCACCTCTTGAGATTTTAGAAAAGGCTGTTGAAAATGTTAAACCTGTTCTTGAGGTTAGACCTCGCAGAGTTGGAGGAGCAACTTATCAAGTTCCTGTGGAAGTTCCTCCCCATAGGCAATTATCTTTAGCAGTCAGGTGGATTATACATGCTGCAAGAAACAAAAAAGGTAAACCTATGGCTGAAAAGCTTGCTCAAGAGATTATAGATGCTTATAAGGGAGAGGGAGCAGCTATTAAGAAAAAAGAGGATGTTCATAAGATGGCAGAAGCTAACCGTGCGTTTGCACACTACAGGTGGTAATAGAGGGAGGTAAAATGTCAGAGAAAGAAGTTATTTCTGGTAGAGAATATACTATTGAAAAACTAAGAAATATAGGAATAGCGGCTCATATAGATGCTGGTAAAACTACCACTACAGAAAGAATTCTATTCTACACAGGTAGGATTCGTAGAATGGGAGAAGTTGATGAAGGCACCGCTACAATGGACTGGATGATTCAGGAGCAGGAAAGAGGCATAACCATAACAGCAGCTGCTACTACTTGTTATTGGAAAGGTTATTGTATAAACATTATCGATACGCCCGGCCATGTGGATTTCACTGTAGAAGTAGAAAGATCTCTTCGCGTTTTAGATGGAGTTATAGCTATCTTTTGTGCTGTTGGAGGAGTGGAACCCCAATCTGAAACTGTATGGCGACAAGCCGATAAGTACCACGTTCCACGTATAGCATATATTAATAAAATGGATAGAGTAGGGGCAGATTTTGAAGGCGTTATAGAGCAGATGAGGGCAAAACTGGGGGCCAAAGCGGTTCCTACCCAAATTCCTTTAGGTATAGAAGAGGATTTCAAGGGCATTGTAGATCTTTTAAAAATGAAAGCCCTTGTTTATCTTGACGAACTCGGAACTCAATATGTTTATGTGGATATACCATCAGAGCTTTTAGATCAAGCTATAGAAAAAAGAGAGGAGCTTATCTCGGCTGTGGCAGAATTTGACGATAATATAGCAGAAAAATATCTAGCTGAGCAGCCTATTTCAGAAAACGAGATTAAAGCGGCCTTAAGGAAAGCTACCTTAGAGCTAAAACTTGTTCCAGTATTATGCGGTTCTTCCTTTAAAAATAAGGGGGTTCAGCCACTCCTTGACGCCGTTATTGACTATCTACCATCTCCTATAGATATTCCTCCTGTAAGGGGAATCAATCCTCTTACCAACCGGATTGAGGAAAGGAAACCATTCGATAACGAACCATTTTCAGCTCTAGCTTTTAAGGTAATGGTGGACCCGTATGTAGGTAAACTTGTCTTTTGTAGAATATACTCTGGAACTATCAGTGCAGGGAACTACGTCTATAATGTCACAAAGGACAAAAGAGAAAGGGTTTCAAGGATTTTAAGAATGCATGCGAATAAGCGTGAGGATATAAAAGAAGCTGGGCCTGGAATGATAATTGCTATACCTGCTTTAAGATTCACTATAACTGGAGACACATTAAGTGATCCAAACCATCCTATATTGCTTGAAAAAATGACTTTTCCTGAGCCTGTAGTTTCCATGGCTATAGAGCCTAAAACTCAAGCTGATCAGGTTAAACTTGCTGAAACACTCCAGTGGCTTGCTGAAGAAGATCCAACTTTTAGAGTTAGATATGATGAAGAAACTGGTCAAACATTAATATGGGGAATGGGAGAACTTCATTTGGAGATAATTGCCGATAGACTTGTTAGAGAGTTTAATGTTGGAATAAAGCTTGGGAAACCTCAGGTTGCCTATAAAGAATCTATAAGAAATGTTGCTGAAGCGGAAGGCAAGTTCATAAGACAAAGTGGAGGAAGAGGACAATATGGTCATGTTTGGCTAAGACTGGAGCCTTTACCCGGCCATACTGGATTCGAGTTTGAAGACCATACTGTAGGAGGTTGTATACCTAAGGAGTTTATTCCTGCAATAGAAAAGGGAGTAAAAGAAGCCTTAACCTTTGGAGTTCTTGCAGGCTACATGGTTACAGGTGTTAAAGTGATAGTTTTCGATGGATCATACCATGAAGTAGATTCATCAGAACTCGCCTTTAAGATAGCAGCTTCTTTAGCTTTCAAAGAAGCTATGAAAAAGGCAGATCCTTTCCTGCTAGAACCAATAATGGAAGTTGAAGTTGTTTTGCCAGAACAGTATATCGGTGATGTTATAGGAGATTTAACTAGCAGAAGAGGAAAAATTGAATTAATAGACCATAGAGGCAGTACAAGAATTGTAAAAGCTTTGGTTCCTTTAGCTGAAATGTTCGGTTATGCTACTGTCTTGCGTTCTAAAACGCAAGGTAGAGCAACTTATACAATGAAATTCTCTAAATATGAAGAGGTTCCCCCAGAAATTGCAGAAAAGCTTCTGCTTCTAGGGATAACAAACTCAAAGAAAAGATAAAACTTTTTAAGTTTAAAAGGAGGGTGATTTATTATGGCTAAGGAGAAGTTTGAAAGGAAGAAGCCGCATGTTAACGTAGGTACCATAGGGCATATAGATCATGGGAAGA
>JANXBX010000019.1 GCA_025060595.1 Synergistota bacterium
TAAAGTTAACTAATTTGAATACGTAAGCTTCAAAGAAAACGGTTTATTTCATATCACCTTCTTATAAAGCTCTATTATATCTTCTTTCGTTACAACACGAGGAGCGTTAGCAGGGCTTCCGCTTGCTAAGGCATCCTCCGCCATTTTAGGTATCTTCTCTATAAATTTCTCTTTATCTATTCCTAAGCCAGTAATAGTGGGAATCCCTAGATCTTGACAGAGCCTTCTTATGGCTTCGACAGCTTTTTCAGCGGCCTTCCAGATTGGTAAACCCTTCACATCTTCACCCATAAGCTCAGCCACATCCGCAAACTTCTCTAAGCTACCAACCATACAGTACTCCATACAAACGGGAAGCAAAATCGCATTGGATATTCCATGAGGAACGCCAAAAATCGCTCCGATTGGCCTTGACATTCCGTGAACTATAGTTACAGAAGAGTTAGAAAAAGCTATACCCGCTTCAAGAGAGCCAAGCATCATCTGAGATCTAGCCTCTATATCATCCGGGACCGACCAAGCTCTTCTTATATATTTTGATATCCTCCGGATAGCAGATCTAGCAAAAGTATCTGTAAAGGGGTGAGCCCTTTTAGATATGTAGGCCTCTATAGCATGCGTGAAAGCATCAAGCCCCGTTGCAGCAGTAGTCTTCGGTGACATAGTTACAGTCAGCTCAGGATCATCTATAGCAAGAGTTGGAATAATTAAAGGACTACCGATAAGCATTTTGAGTTGCTTATCCGGATCTGTTATCACAGTAAACCTTGTAACCTCGCTACCTGTTCCTGCAGTTGTGGGCAAAGCAACAAGGGGGGGAATAGGTTTTTTAACCTTATACATCCCCATGTAGTCCTCAAGCGAACCACCATTGGTAGCGAGTATACCTATTGCCTTAGCGGTATCTATTGTGCTACCACCACCTAAAGCTAATAAGAGATCGCACCTTTCCTCAAGATAGAGCTTTAAACCTGCCTTAACATGGTTAACTACCGGCTCTCCCTCATCCTTAATATAGGAAACCACCTCCACTCCTTCTGACTTAATGCGATCCTTTATAAGATCCACATATCCCTTGTTTTTCACAACGCTTCCAGCGACTAAAAGAGCCCTTTTCCCAAGCTTTTTAACCTCTACGCCAACTAAAGAAGAAGCCTCCAAACCATAGATTATCCCCTCAGGTAGCCTAACATCATAAGCCTTCCAAAACACTATCTCACCCCCCCTAACTATATCTTTTCCTAACAGATCTCATATCATCGATAGCAAAATCAAGCTTAAGGCGCTTAAGCTCGGATTCCCTCGGTATACCGTTTTCATCCCACCCTCTTATAAGATAAGATTCTTTAAGCATGACTTCCAACTCCTCAGGGGTAACTCCAAAACCTTGAGCAGGACCCTTAGGGATCCTCTCATTAAGTATTCTCCAAGGTAAGGTGTCTTCCTCCTTTGCCACCTTCTTCTCCCTTAAGTTAAAACACCTTTCAAGAGTGTAGACCCTGTGAGATATCTCCCTAAGCTCTTCCAAAGATAAACCAAAACCTGTAAGAGAATTCACCAGAGCTAGGTATCTCTCATTCAGAGAGGTCCCAAGTACGTTTTCAGCAAAGTGACATATTATAAGAGAGTCTCCCAAAGTGGTCCAGAGGTTTATCTCATAACACAGCCTCGCCTTACCATCTATCTTCTTCTTATCCTCAAAGGACATGACATATTCAGGGCCAGGCCTTGAGTCATGATGGCTGCCTCCCCTATTAGAAATAGCGTATCCTATAGCCATCACTTTTAATACTCTGGGGGAGTGCCCAGGTAACTCAAGCCCCCTTGCATGTATGGCAAACTTCCAGGCATCTTTACCTATCCTCTCAGCCATCCTCTTCGTACCCTCAGCTAAAAGATCACCAATGCCTTCCCTTTTAGCTATCTTGTCAAGTAAGGCTAACAAGGCCTCTCCATTGCCAAAGGTGGCATCTATACCATCCACATCCCCTTTAGTTAAAATTCCCCTTTCATAACACTCCATCAAGAAAGCCACAGAAACCCCAGCAGAGATCGTATCAAGACCATACTCATCACACTTCCTATCGGCCTCTATTAAGATGCTCGCATCGCTTATCCCACACATAGAGCCTAAGGCATAAATAGATTCATACTCAGGGCCTTCAGAAATAACCTGTGAGTTTCTAAGAGACTTAAACACCTTGCCGCAAGCAACCGGACAGCCAAAGCAAGCCGTGTTCTTTATGAAGTGCTTCTCCCTAAAGGTTTCCCCAGATATGCCTAAAGCACCCTCAAATACCTCGTCCTGAAAGTTTCTTGTGCCAAGACCACCATGAACCTCATTTATCACCTTCACCAAGAAGGGAGTCCCATAAGTCGTATAGTGCGCCAACTTCTTAGTTATAGCTTCAGTGAAGCTCTTTCTAATTTCGTCAAAGGCTCTCCTATCATAAGGTTGAAGCTTCTTACCACCTCTAACCGCAAAAAGCTTTAAGCTCTTCGAGCCCATTACCGCACCTAATCCACCCCTTCCAGCTGCACGAGCTCCGCTACCTAATATACAGGCATACTTCACTAACCTTTCACCAGCAGGACCTATAGCGAAAGTATCAAAATCCTTACCATGCCTCTCTTTAAAAATATCCTGAGCTTCAAGAGCACCCTTACCCCATAACTCAGAAGCAGATAAAAACTCAACCCTGCCATTATCAACCTTCACAGCTAAAGGCTCGCTTGCCTTCCCCTTTATAACTATTACATCGTAACCAGCTAGCTTCATACTCCTCGCAAAGCTCCCACCCATGTTGCTATGCATCCAGCCCAAGGTAAGAGGAGATTTAGAAACAAAAGTAGACCTACCTGAGCCCATAAAGGGCATACCTGAAATAGGACCTGAGGTAACTATAAGAAGATTCTCTGGGGATAAGGGATCCGTCCCTTCAGCCAGATCCTCATACAAGATTTTTGCACCAAAGCCAGGCCCACCTAGATACTCACGGGCAAAGCGTTCCTCTAAGTCCACTTCTTTAGATTCCTTTCTAGTCAAATCAATATATAAAATCTTACCCACATAGCCATACATATACTTAACACCTCCTCGATTTAAATGATATCATATGTTAAATACTTGAAAATAAATTTTGAGGAGGTTAAGCCATGCGCGAGTTAAAGGCTAACTTAATCGGAAAGGTCGCCCTGATAACAGGGGGAAGTAAAGGAATAGGAAAAGCCATAACTATGGCTTTAGCGGAGTGTGGCGCTAAAGTGGCAATCGCCAGTCGAACTTTCGAAGACCTTCAAAAGGTAAAAAGAGAAATCGAAGAAAAAGGGGGCAAATGCTTTACGGTAACCGGCGACGTTAGTAAGGTGTCAGATTGCTATGAAATAGTTGAAAAAACCTATCAACATTACGGCAAACTAGATATCCTGGTAAATAGCGCAGGAATCAACATCCCTAAACCCGCCCTTGAAGTAACGGAAGAAGATTGGGAAAAGGTTTTATCCATAAACTTAAAAGGGACTTTCTTCTGCTCTCAAGCTGCCGCAAAGAAAATGATCCTCCAACGCAAGGGAAAAATCATAAACATTACCTCACAAATGGCATTCGTAGGATTCTATAAAAGAGCAGCATACTGTGCAAGTAAAGGTGGCGTAACCCAACTCACTAAGGTTTTAGCTATCGAGTGGGCTCCATATAACATCAATGTAAACTGCGTAGCACCAACATTTATATACACACCTATGACGAAACCTATGTTCGAAGATAAGGATTTTCATGAGGAGGTCTTAAGAAGGATCCCCATGGGACGCATAGGTAATCCAGAGGATGTTGTAGGAGCAGTGATTTACCTGTCCTCCGAAGACTCTAACCTTGTAACGGGAAGCACAATCCTCGTTGATGGCGGATGGGTTGCATGGTAAAAGCTTGAAAGTCTTTATTTTATTTCTCATTTAAGGTATAACAAAAGCTAGAAAACCTTGACAAACTCTATATAAACTTGTAAGATGATCTTATAGCTTTTAGGAAAGCTGAGACGAGAGGAGGTCTTCTATTATGAAGGTATGGTTATCCAAAGAAGAGATGCCCAAGCGGTGGCTAAACATCTCACCTTATCTCCCCAAGCCATTAGATCCACCTCTTGATCCACAAACGAGAGAGCCTATCTCTCCTGAAAAGCTTTTAGCTATCTTTCCCGAGCCCATCATTGCCCAAGAGGTCTCTTCCGATGAGTGGATCGATATCCCCGAAGAGGTGCTAAAGGTATACACCTTATGGAGACCAACCCCACTTGTGAGAGCAGAGAACTTAGAAAAGTATTTGGGAACGCCCGCAAAGATCTTTTACAAACACGAAGGGGTCTCTCCACCGGGAAGTCACAAACCCAATACCGCTGTGGCGCAGGCTTATTACAATAAGATCTCAGGAGTAAAAAGGCTTACTACTGAAACTGGAGCAGGACAATGGGGGAGCTCTCTAGCCTTTGCTACCCAGTTCTTTGGCTTGGGTTGCGAAGTATATATGGTTAGAGCAAGTTACAAGCAGAAGCCATATCGAAGGGTTCTTATGGAAGTATGGGGAGCTAGCGTTTTCCCATCCCCTTCCGATAGAACCAGGGCAGGAAGATCCTTCTTTGAAAGGGACCCAGAACATCCTGGAAGCCTCGGTATAGCCATAAGTGAAGCTATTGAAAGAGCCTTAGAAGATAAACATACTAAATACTCTCTCGGAAGCGTGCTTAACCATGTGCTTCTTCACCAAACCATCATCGGACTTGAAGCAGAGCTTCAAATGCAGAAAATCGGCCTTTATCCAGACTACGTGGTGGGATGCGTTGGAGGAGGGAGCAACTTCTCCGGGCTTGCCTTTCCATTTTTAAAACACAAGATCACTGGAGACAAACCCCACACAGAATTTTGGGCTGTTGAACCTGAGGCCTGTCCAACACTAACTAAAGGAGAATATCGTTATGATTATGGAGACACAGTGGGCTTAACCCCTCTAATCAAGATGTATACCCTTGGAGCAGACTTCGTACCCCCACCGATACATGCGGGAGGTCTACGCTACCACGGAGATGCGCCGCTACTATGCTCTTTCTACCACCATGGTCTCATTAAGGCCTGTGCTTACTCTCAGAGAGACATATTTTCAGCAGGCGTGCTTTTCACAAAGATAGAGGGCATTTTACCTGCTCCAGAATCAGCTCATGCAGTAAAAAAGGTAATAGACCTCGCTCTTGAATGCAAAGAGAAAAAAGAGGAGAAAGTCATACTTTTTAATCTTTCCGGTCACGGATATTTTGACCTATCCGCTTACGATGCTTATCTAAAGGGAGAGCTTCCATAAAAACGCCTTTCAACGGGCATAAGGCCTTTTCGGGAACTTAACTTCCAAATATCAAAGCTTATAAGATAAGCTCAAACTTAATATAAGAGTTTTTGATATTGACATCATTAAGCTTGAAAAATATAATTAAAACACAAAAGAAATTCTACCATGTATACAAAAGCTATTCTATATCCTCGAATAAGCACCCTACTCTTAATCTCAAGGAGGTGGCGGTAGAAAGATGGAAAGGTTCCTTTCCTCTGTAGACAAAATAAGCGAAGCCGCGTTTAAAGTCACAATGTGGCTAATAATTCCCCTTTTCGGAAGCCTATTTTATGAGGTCATAGCAAGATATGGCTTTAAAGCTCCCACCATATGGTCTTATGACCTAACCTATATGCTCTATGGAATAATGTTTATTCTCTGCTCTCCCTATGTTTTAAGCAGAAATAAACATGTTCGCATAGACCTATTTTACGAAAAGTTTTCTCCAAAAACGAAAAATCTCATCGATGCCATACTATATGTTGTTTTCTTCTTTCCGGCTATCTCTGTACTTTTAATAAAAGGCACGGAGTATGCCATATTCTCATGGAAAATGGGAGAAACAAGCAGTGTAAGCCCTTGGCGTCCTCCCCTATATCCTCTTAAGACTATCTTCGCTATAGCCGTGTTTCTGCTACTGCTTCAAGGCATAGTTCAGTTCATAAGAATAGTTAGGGAGCTAAAGAAGGGAGGAGGAGCTAATGGGTGATACTGGCATACTAGCTATAATGATGTTTCCCTTAATAGCCTTGGGGGTCTTTTTAGGCTTTCCCGTGTTTGCAGTCCTCATGGGAGCAGCCTTGCTTTTGGGCTTTATAGGTTGGGGTCCCCAAGTGATGGACCAGATGGTCTCCTGTGCCTTCTGGGTTTTGATGAATGATGCTTTACCTGCTGTTCCCTTGTTCGTATTCATGGGTAGCATGATGGAAAAATCAAGATTGGCTGATAAAGCGTTTAAACTTATGCAGATCATATTAGGACCTATAAGGGGGTCTTTAGCGCTAGCAACCATAGTCTTATGCACATTGCTTGCAGCTGGAACGGGAATAGTGGGAGCTTCCGTTACAATGATGGGATTACTTGCCTTACCCGTCATGCTAGAACGCAAATATGACATTCCTCTAGCTACAGGAACGATAATAGCGGGAGGAACGTTAGGTATTTTAATACCTCCAAGCATAATGCTTGTACTATACGGCCCGCTGGCAAATCTATCGGTAGCAAGGCTATTTACAGCTGCTATAATGCCTGGTTTACTTCTTTCAGGCCTCTATATAGCTTACATATTTATAAGATGCCTTATAAACCCAAGCTTAGGTCCCGCACTACCACCGGAAGAAAGAAAGGTACCCTTAAAGCAGCTTTTAGCCTTAATATCCTTAGACTTGATCCCATTTCTTTTCACGATATTGGCAGTTTTAGGCTCCATACTTTTCGGCTTAGCATCTCCCACAGAGGCCGCTGGAGTAGGATGCGTAGCCTCCTTAGCCTTAGCAGCGATTCATAAGCAACTTAACCTTAAGAACATCTTAGCTGCAGTTAAAGAAACGGCTATGACATCTTCCTTCATACTCACTATAACCTTGGGAGCTAACATCTTCACAGGGGTATTTTTAGCCTTAGGAGGAGGTACCGTGATAACAAACCTATTGATGAGCTTACCCTTAGGACCCTACGGAATCCTATTTGTTATATTAGCTATAATCTTCATTCTCGGCTTCTTCATAGACTGGATAGCTATACTTCTCATATTCATCCCAATAGTTACACCAATAGTTCCAAAGCTTGGGTTTAACCCCTTATGGTTTGCTACGGTAGTATGCGTATGCTTGCAAACTTCCTTCTTAACTCCTCCCTTTGCTTACTCCATCTTTTACCTCAAAGGGATAGCTCCACCTCAGGTTAAGCTAAATCATATATATAAGGGAGTAGTGCCTTTCGTTATACTACAGCTAATTGGAACAGCCTTATGCGTAAAATATCCTCAGATAGTGTTATGGCTACCAAAGCTAATGTATGGAAGATAAAGACGTTTATCAAGGTGGGCATAGATAGCCCACCTTGATATAAAATCTCCACAAAAGGGAGGGATGCAAGATGAAAAAGCTTCTTCAGGGCACATGCATAGTTTTAATATTGGTGGCTTTAATGGTAGGCATATCCTTCGCCCAGGAAATTAAGCTAAGGGGCCAATGCTCTCATCCGCCTGGAACGTTCGACTACATATGCTACGAAAACATAGTTAAGCGCATAGCAGAGGTAACGGAAGGGAAGGTTAAGCTTGAGCTTCTCGCACCGGGAACGATAGTCCCAGCATTTGAAGTTCTAGATGCGGTAAATAAGGGGGTATTGGACTTCGCAGCAAGCTGGATAGGTTACTGGGTAGGAAAAAACTCTGCCTTTACCCTTTTCGCATCTGCCACAGGCGGACCCTTCGGAATGGACAACTGGGATGTATTAGCATGGTACTACTTCGGTGACGGTAAAAAGCTCTTAGATGAGCTCTTTGAGGCCACAGGTTACACCAATGTGGTTAACTTCTTAGCGAAGGGAGAGTTCCCAGAACCATTAGGATGGTTCCCGAAACAGGTAACGAAATATGAAGACTTAAAGGGATATAAGATGCGCGTAGCGGGTATGGCCGCAGAAGTATTTAAAGAGGCAGGAGTTTCCGTGGTCACAGTTCCTGGCGGAGAAATTCTACCCCTTCTTGAAAGAAAGGCAATCGATGCTACCGAATACAGCGATCCCCACAGCGATCTACTTTTGGGAATACCTGATGTGCTTAAGTTCTACCATGCCCCTGGCGTTCATCAGCCGACGGGATTCATGGGTATTCACTTCAACAAGAAGAAATGGGAAACCCTTCCAAAGGAGGTCCGCAATACCATAGAGCTCGTGTGCCATGAGATGGTCTTCAAGAACACTCTCCAAGAGTGGATGTTAGGAGTAGAAGCCTTAGAAAAGATGGAAAAGGAATTTAAAGTCCAGGTAGTTAAAACTCCTGAAGATGTATTACTAAACTTAGTGAAGGCATGGGACACAGTAGCAGCAAAAGAAGCAGAAAAGAACCCGCTCTTTAAGAAGATATTCGAGTCTCAAAAAGCATGGGCCTCCAAATACGTGCCATTCAGACAGAAGTTCTTCATCGACTATTCTGTAATAGCCAACTACTACTGGGGTAAAAAGTAGAGGACACCACACATGGAAGGCTACCCTCCTTAAGGAGGGTAGCCTTCTTTTTTTTACCAAGCTTTAGTATAGATCTCCTCTATATCTTTCAAGGTTAATACGCGCGGATTCTGAGAAAGAAGCCTAGTCTCATTTATCGCAGCAGCTGCCAT
>JANXBX010000020.1 GCA_025060595.1 Synergistota bacterium
AGTTTGCTGATATAGTTTTTCTAAAAGCTCTGTCAATTTTTCCATATATGAGCTAGTTTTTAATACCGTATTTTTTAAGAAGTTCTTGAAACTTTCTCTCTATTTCGTCGTCCTCTGCTTTTTTATTCTTTTTGTTTTCTTTAGAGGAACTTTCTGAGAAAGTAGATTCTATCTGAGTCGATGGATAAGAGGGAGTATTTATTTGAGACGAATTTGTTGAGGTGCCGTGAATGTCGCAGGTTTCAATCGGTTCGGTTCCTTTTATAAAGGCATGCTCTATAATGTTATAACAGGAGTTTGACGGGAGCTTTCCTGATTGAGCACATACTTTGATAAAGGTTATACCATTTGGTATGCTGAAGTCACTGATGGGTGTATCTTTAAGAGCCTTTTCCATGAAATCTTTCCATATTGGAGCTGCAATTCTTCCTCCTGTTGGTTCGTTTTTCCCGAGAGGAGAGCAATCATCATGTCCGACATAGACTGCAGCAACAAGATCAGGCGTAAAGCCAATAAACCATGCGTCTGTGAAATTATTGGTAGTCCCTGTTTTACCTGCACATGGTCTATTTAATTTTGCTCTCACTCCTGTTCCTCTTATTACAACATGTTTCATCATATCTATCATAAGATAGGCCGTCTCGTCTCTTATAACTTTTTCAAGGCTTGGCATGTTTTTCTCAAGGAGTTTTTCATCTTTGTCTCTTACTTCAAGTATTGCAATAGGTTTAATTCTGTATCCACCGTTTGCAATGCAAGCATAAGCAGTTGCCATTTCGATAGGGCTAACCCCTGCGGAACCTAAAGATATAGAAAGATCATTGGGTAGCGGACTTTCTATTCCCATTTTTCTAGCATATTCTATTATCATTTTAGGTCCTATTTGTTGACCTACTTTGACTGCTACTACGTTGTAAGAATGTTCAAAAGCTTCTCTTATAGTGACCCAGCCGTGAAATTTTTCATCATAATTGGAAGGTTTCCAGCCATTAGGAAATTCTATGGGAGAATCTTCCACAAGCGTACTTTCTGTAAAATTGTTATCTAAAGCTGCTGTGTATAATATAGCTTTGAAAGCTGAACCCGGCTGTCTGCGTGCTTGTACTGCTCTATTAAATTGGCTTTTTCTGAAATCCTTGCCACCAACCATGGCTTTTATAAATCCTGTCTTAGGATCTATAGCGATAATAGCTCCTTCTGCAGGAGCTTTGCTTAAAGCTTCTTCGGCGTATCTTTGAAGATCAAGATCTAAAGTGGTATAAACTTTAAGACCTCCTCGATATACTTGATGAGCTCCATATTTTTCTAAAAGTTCTTTAAGAATAAAACTCACAAAATAAGGTGCTTTCCAATTCCTTGCTTCTTGAGGGCTCGAAAAAACTATCGTTTCTTGAAGAGCTTTTTCTGCCTCCTCTCGAGATATGTAACCCAAACTTTCCATTCTTCTTATTACATATCTTGTTCTTGATAAAGCTCTATCTAAATTTCTATAAGGGGAGTAAAGAGCCGGAGCTTTGATAACAGCAGCAAGGAAAGCACATTCTGGAAGGGAAAGTTCCCAAACGTTCTTGGAGAAATAGGTTTTTGCTCCTGCTTGAACTCCATAAGCTCCATGACCCAAATATATTTCATTCAAATAAAGCTCTAATATTCTATCTTTATCATAGGTTTGCTCTATCTTAAATGCTAGCATTATCTCTTTTACTTTTCTTTCTAATGTTCTGCTTGGTGTTAAAAACAGATTTTTAGCTAACTGTTGGGTTATTGTACTTCCCCCTTCGACTATCTTTCTACTTTTAATGTTAGTCCATAATGCTCTTACGATTCCTCTAAGGTTTATTCCTTCGTGGTAGTAAAAATCGCTATCTTCT
This sequence comes from Synergistota bacterium, assembly GCA_025060595.1. Classification (NCBI taxonomy): domain Bacteria; kingdom Thermotogati; phylum Synergistota; species Synergistota bacterium. Next base: position 1,872 of record JANXBX010000020.1, read on the forward strand.
GATGCCAAAACAGCATAGATTAAATGTTTTGGAATCTTATTTAAAGAGACCCATATCCTGTTTTCTTCAAAAAGGTTAGCGATTACTCTGCCTTTAATATCGTATATATGGGTTGTAAGATTGGGTTCGTATTTTCCTAGAAGTGAAACATCAGGTAGACTCTTGTACCAGAATAGTAGAATTCCCGCAATTGCTCCCAGGCTTATTCCGGCCGTAATAAGGATAGCAATGACTATCGTTTTTATGTTAAAAAGATTCCTTGGGAAAAAAGTTTCTTCTCTTTGTTTTTTTTCTTTTTTTCTTTCTCTCTTTTTCATTGGTATCACCGCTTTTAAGATTATATCATATTTGGCGGAGCCCATTGACATAAGTTCTTTTATTAATATAATCCTACTATGGAAGTGATTGTGAAGTGAGGGAAAGAATAATTTTTGTGCTCTTTTTTTTATGTTTTTTTGCAAATTCTCTCTTTGCTCAGGAAGCTCCGGTAGTGGTGGGAGCTTCTTCTCCTCTTGTAGCTGATCTTGTTAAAAATATAGGAGGTAAACGAGTTGAGATTTTGCTTTTTCCTAATTGGCAAAAGGCAAAGGCCTTTTTTTGGATGGGAAAGGATTTAGAGCCTAAGGTATATGACAGTTTACTAAAAATTAAGGATATTCCTCAGGAAGTATTATTGGGTTTTATTCCTCGTATAGATGGAAATCCTTATGAATATTTTGATGCTCTTGCTGTTAAAAGTTTTATTTACCGAGTATCGAAAGTTCTTAAGCTTTTAGATCTGGCAGGAGAGGGATATTATCAAAGAAATCTTTCGAGATACTCGGTAGCCATAGAAGGGACTTTTAGAGAGGGTAAGTGGAGTATGGCTAGGTTTAAAGAGAAGACTGTCTATACGCTTTCTCCTCACTTTTCGTATCTTCTTAAGGGACTTGGATTAAAGGAGGTGAGGGTGTCATTAGAGAACTTATCTTCAGTGAAAGGTATATTAATAGATGATCCTAAAAATCCATTGAAAGAACCCGTTCCTAAGGGAGTTATTTTAGTTAGGCTTTTAGCAGATTTAAGCGGGGAAGTTAACACTTACTTAGGTCTTATAAAAGAGAATATAGTTGCTTTAAGTCTTGCTTTTTCTCAGTTAATGTAGGAAATTAAGAGAGGGGGTAAGGATATGAGTAGGGATGAGATGATAGAAGTAATATTAAAAAGAGTTAAGGATGAGAAGATAAAATTTGTGGAAATTTGGTTTACGGATATTCTGGGGTTTTTAAAGGGACTAACTATACCAGTGGAAGAGTTAGAAAAGGCTTTTACTGAAGGACTTGGTTTTGATGGTTCTTCTATAAAGGGATTTACAAGAATTGATGAGAGTGATATGTTGGCTTTGCCTGATCCTTTTACTTACGCAAGATTACCGTGGACTCCTGAGGAAGGAGGAACCGCTCGTATGTTTGCAGATGTGCTGACTCCTGACATGGAACCATTTGAAGGAGATCCTCGATATGTTTTAAAAAGAAACCTTATGAAGGCTAAGGAAATGGGCTTCGAATTTTTTGTCGGTCCCGAATTGGAGTTTTTCTATTTTAAGAGCAATAGAGAACTTGCTATTTTAGATCACGGTGGTTACTTTGATATGATACCAAGAGACGAGGCCATTGAGTTAAGAAAACAAACTGTTTTAGCTCTTGAGAATATGGGAATAGAGGTTGAATATGCTCATCATGAAAGCGCTCCATCTCAACATGAAATAGATTTGCGCTATAAGGATGCTTTAACTATGGCAGATAACGTTATGACTTATAGATTTGTAGTTAAAGAAATAGCTTATAGAAATGGTGTGTATGCTACTTTTATGCCTAAGCCTATATTTGGTGTAAATGGTTCTGGGATGCACACTCATATGTCCTTATTTAAAGACGGGAAAAATGCATTCTTTTCTTCAAAGGGTCTTTACAATCTATCTGATTTGGCTCTCTCTTTTGTAGCTGGTCTCTTAAAGTACTCACGAGAAATAACAGCTATTACTTGTCAGTGGGTTAATTCATATAAAAGGCTTGTGCCAGGTTATGAAGCTCCTGTGTACATAACATGGGCTAGGAGGAATAGATCAGATCTTATAAGGGTTCCTGGTTATAAACCGGGAAAAGAGGAGGCAACGAGAATAGAATATCGCTCTCCTGACCCTGCTTGTAATCCTTATTTGGCTTTTTCAGTTATGCTAGCAGCTGGATTAGCTGGGATAAGAGAGGGTCTTACTCCTCCAGAGCCCGTTGAAGAAAATGTTTATGAGATGAGTGAAGAAGAAAGAAAAAAGCGGGGAATACAAACTTTGCCTGGCAGTTTATACGAAGCTTTGATTCTTGCCGAAAACAGTACGCTGGTTAGAGAAGCATTAGGAGAACATGTTTTTAATGAATTTATAGCTAACAAGAAAAAGGAATGGGATGAATATAGAGTACATGTAACAGCTTATGAAATTGAAAAGTATTTACCTATTCTTTAATCTTTTTCTATATATGCGATAGCATCTATTTCAATAAGAGCTCCTTCTCTTGGCAGAGAGCTTACTTCTACAGTTGTGCGTGCAGGTGGATCCTCTTCAAAAAAGGTAGAGTAGACTTCGTTGAACTCTCTGAAAAGTTTTATATCTTTAAGATAACAAGTGGTTTTAATAATATCTTTCATTGTTCCACCTGCTGTTTCTACTATGGCTTTAATATTCTCTAAAACTCTGCGAGTTTGAATTTTAATATCTCCTTCTATGAGTTTTCCTGTGGAAGGATCAATAGCGAGTTGACCAGATACAAAAAGAAATTTGCCACACATTATTCCCTGACTATAAGGACCTATAGCTTGTGGAGCAAAAGTAGTAGAGATTTTCTTTTTCATTTTAAACCCTCCTTCTTAATCAAGTTTTATTCTATATTTGTGATATTCTAAGCTTTTTAATATCTTCTCTATATGATCTTTACCGTAAGTTTCTACTGTTATAGTTACTTCTGCTTCCGCTGGTTTTATTTTGAGATTTATTCTATCATGATTTATAGATACAATATTTCCTCGCTCCTCAGCGATAATTTTCAATATTCTAACCAAAGCTCCTGGTCTGTCTGGAAGAGTAGTAGAAAATCTTAAAAGCCTTCCAGTTTTTATTAGTCCTCTTTCTATTAGTCTTGCAATCATGTTAACGTCTATGTTTCCCCCACTTAAAATTACAAGAACTTTTTCTCCTTTTAATGAAATTTTTCGAGCTATGATTGCTGCTACTCCTACTGCTCCAGCCGCTTCGACTATGAGTTTCCCTCTTTCTATAAGGAGTAAAATAGCTGAAGCTATCTCTTCATCTGAGACCAAAATTATTTCATCTACATACTTTTTAATTATTTGTGTTGTTATCTCTCCCGGTCTTCTAACAGCAATTCCATCTGCTATGGTGTTAACCTTTTCTAACTCTATGATTTTCCCCTCTCTAATAGATAAGTAGACTGCAGGAGCTCCCTCAGCTTGAACTCCTATAACCTTTATTTTAGGATTTATTTCCTTTATAGCTGTGCTGACGCCTGCGATAAGTCCGCCCCCACCTACAGGTACTATAACTGCTTGAACATCTTTTAGATCCTCAAGTATTTCCAAAGCTATCGTTCCTTGTCCTGCTATGACTTCGGGATCGTCAAAAGCATGAATAAAATATAGGTTTTTCTCCTCTGCTAACTCTTTAGCCTTTTTATAAGCCGAATCGAAATCTTCTCCATGAAGTATAACCTCTGCTCCATAGTTTCTAGTTGCAGCTATTTTGGACATTGGGGCTGTTTCAGGCATAACTATTAATGAGTATACTCCTACTTGAGAAGCGGAATAGGCTACTCCTTGGGCATGATTGCCTGCCGATGCTGCTATTACTCCCTTTATCATTCTATTCTCTTTGAGATTGAGTATTTTGTTCAAAGCGCCTCTAACCTTGTAAGATCCGGTTTTTTGAAAAGTTTCGAGCTTTAGAAAAACGTCGCAATTTGAAAGCTTACTTAAGGTTTTAGATGATTCTATAGGCGTTTTATGAATAAAAGGAGCTATTCTTTTTCTCGCTTCTTCTATTTTTTTCAGAGATATCAAAACTTTCACCTCTCTATATTGAGGCTAATATACTACCTGTCACTATAAAGACACTTCCTATACTTCCCCTTAATCCCAATCTTTCTTTATAAAATATAGTAGCGAGAAAGCTTGTAATTAGTGGACTTGTTGCTGTTATAACTCCTATTTGAGAAACAGGCGCCATCTGTAAAGCTCTTATAAATGCTAAGTAACTTATGCCTATCCCTATCGTTCCGCCCAAGCTTAATATAGACCAATTTTTTATGTTTTTAATATTTGTAGACAGAATGTCTTTCTTTAATAATACGGAGATCGAAGTTATTATTAAGAGAATTCCTACTCTCCATGTCATAAAAGATATCGGAGTAAAGTAATAAGAGACCATTTTAACGAGGGCTAAAGAAGTTCCCCATGAAATAGCAGCTCCCATTGAAATAATGTATCCCTTGAGAGATGTAGTAATAGCTTCGTAGTTGCCTCTTTTTTCGTATAGTAGGTAAATTCCCCAAATTACTATCAAACATGCTATGAGGAGCTTCATAGTAATTCTTTCTTTAAATAGAAAATAAGCAATTGCAATAGTTATTATTGGGTAGGAGGAACTCACAACAGTACACCTGCTTACACCAATAAGTTTTAGTCCTTTGAAGAAAAAATTATCTCCTATAAATAAACCCAGTATTAAGGATATACAGAATATAACCCAACCCTTTATCGGAAGATGAACATATAGATGATCCCATGTTTTAAGAATGAGATTTATAAGAAGAACGGATGCGAGGGCTCCTGTATTTCTTATAAAGTTTATCTCTATAGGAGAAAGGCCAATTCCTCCCCAACGATATAGGAGTGGTGATATACCCCAACAGATAGCTGTTACAAATCCCAGTAGAACGCCTTCGTTAAACATCTTTTAGTGCTCTATCTATGTCTTCTTTCAGGTCTTCAACGTTTTCTATACCAATAGATAACCTTATTAAGGTTTCTGTAATTCCAAGTCTTTCTTTCTCTTCTTTTGGAAGGTTCCTGTGAGATGTAAAAGCAGGTCTTGTTATTAGTGATTCGACCGCTCCCAGGCTCGGTGCTTTCTTAATAAGCTGGAGGGAATCCATGAAAAAGGCAGCTCCATCTGCTGTTGTATCTATGTCGAAGGACACCATTCCCCCAAAACCGTCCATCTGAGATTTAGCTATCTCATGATCTGGATGCGACTCTAATCCAGGATAATATACTTTCTTTACTTTAGGATGTTTTTCTAACCATCTTGCTATTTCCATAGCACTTTCATTTTGCTTTTCGACTCTTAAAGCAAGAGTCTTAATTCCTCTTAAAACGAGATAAGCATCAAAGGGTCCTAAAATGTTTCCAAAAATTCTTCTTACATCCCATATTTTAGCTATGTCTTCTTTATTACCAACAACTATTCCTCCCATTGTATCGTTATGCCCGCATAGGTACTTAGTAGCGCTATGGATAATTATGTCTGCTCCAAAAAGCCTGGGGCGCTGGTTTATTGGGGTAGCAAAAGTGTTGTCCACTACTACCTTAATACCCAATTTTTTAGCTTTTATTGTCAAATTTTTTATGTCAATAACCCTTAAGGTCGGATTCGTTGGGCTTTCAAGGTAAAGAAGGCTTACCATTCCTTTATCTATAATATCTTCTATTTGTTCCTTTTCTTCTACTGAATGAATAAATACTTTAATTCCATATTGTGGGAGAAAATCTTTAGCGAAAACTAGAGTATCCCCATAAACTTCTTTGATAATGAGTATACTTTGTCCTGCTCTTAATAATGCAAGAAGGGTACACGTTATAGCTCCCATTCCTGATGAGAAAGATACTCCATCTTCACATCTTTCAAGTTGAGCAACCTTTTTTTCTAATGCTCTAACTGTTGGGTTGCTCCATCTTCCATATCTATATCCAGTCTCTTTTTTCCATAGTATATTAAACTCATCCTCCTCTCTTTGAAACTCATAAACGGCAGAGGGGTAAATTGGCATAACTATTGGTTTTCCTCTTTCAAATTCCTCAATTAGAGAAAGAACAACTTCTGTTTCTAAATGCAATTTATACACCTCCTTTTAAATAATGGTTAACTAGTAAGCTCTAAAAATTATAGCCCTTGTTTATCATCGTGTAAAGCTTTAAGTGCAATTTTTTGTCTTAAGCTTTTGGGAGGTTTTATCTAAGTTACGACTCTTGCTTGAATATAGGGCTTATGGTAAAATTAAACGGGAACCTTGAGAAGAGGATAGTGTGTTTTTCTTAGATATTTATTGGAGAGTTTGATCCTGGCTCAGGATGAACGCTGGCAGCGTGCCTAACACATGCAAGTCGAGCGCGGGCCTTGCCTTTGGTGGGGTTCCGAGCGGCGGACGGGTGAGTAACGCGTAGGTAACCTACCCCTGGGAGGGGGATAACCCTTCGAAAGGGGGGCTAATACCCCGTAAGGCACAGGGGCGTATGCTTCTGTGTGAAAGGGTCTCGTTTTAAGGCGAGGCTGCCTGGGGAGGGGCCTGCGTCCTATCAGCTAGTTGGTGGGGTAATGGCCTACCAAGGCTGAGACG
>JANXBX010000021.1 GCA_025060595.1 Synergistota bacterium
GCGCTCGACTTGCATGTGTTAGGCACGCTGCCAGCGTTCATCCTGAGCCAGGATCAAACTCTCCAATAAATATCTAATCGAAGGTGCCCCCATGATGCCTTATGCTCTTTTCAAGGTACCTCACTCACCAGAGGCAAAGCCTATTCTACCAGCCAAAAGTAGCAATGTCAACTGGTCTTCTTCTTTAGAAAACAAAAATCCACTCGACGATTTCCGTCATTTTTTCACCTTTTCCTCTAAAAGCTTCAGCTCTCTTTCAAAAGCTTTAAAAACCTCTTCAGTATAAAGAACGAAGATTATCTCCTCAAGATTAGTGTTTTCCGCTTCTATCAGGTAGAGCCTCACCTCATCAAGCATGGCTTTGGCACATCTATCAAAGGGGAATCCTCCTACCCCCGTTCCAAATGCAGGAAAAGCTATGCTCTTTAAGAAAAGCTCATCCGCTCTCAGCAAAGAATTATAAGTGGCCTCTCTTATCATTCGCTCGCTTGTCCTTAGATCCTGACCCATAACAGCAGCATGTATAACATATTTAGCCTTAAGTTTCCCTGCCTTAGTAACTATCGCTTCCCCTATTGGAATCGGCCCCTTGGAGACGGCTTCACGCTCTATCTCATCTCCTCCCTTTCTCTTTATCGCACCCGCTACTCCAGCCCCCATCCAAAGGTGATTATTGGCAGCGTTAACTATAGCATCAACCTCAAATTCCGTTATGTCTCCCTTCTCAAGCCTTATAACCGTCTTACCTATCTTAAGCAAACAAGCTCACCTCCCTTAAGACCCTGCCATCGCGTAAAGAAAGGAGCTTAAGGACGTCATTCTCTACCAACCCTACTGTTGGTCCCTCTTCGCTTTTAGGCAAACTAGGAGATCCAGGATTAAAGAACCAAATACCGTTCTTTTTCTCCAAGTGAAATTTATGAGTATGCCCACTAACCACAAGCTTAACACCAAGCTTAGTAACAAATTTCATGATCTCCTCCTCTGACAAGGAATGCCCGTGATGAGCGAAAACCCTAAAACCTCCAAGATCGTAAATTATGTAAGGATTCAAGATAGGAAAATCTATAGCTAACTGATCTACATCTGCATCACAGTTTCCTCTAGCTACCAAAAGAGGAATCTGTAAAGAGTTTATCGCCTGAGCTAAGCCCTTAGGATCGTGCCTCTCAGGAAAGGGATTTCTCGGACCATGATAAAGAATATCACCCGCATGAATTATAAGATCGACATCTCCAAAAAGCCTTAAACTTTCCTCCCAGGCCTTAAGTCCACCATGAGTATCGCTTAAGATCCCAACTCTCATTCTTCTAACCCTCCTCCCATTTTCTCAATAGAAAAAGCCTTATCGATTAGTAAAACTGGAATACCATCATCTATTGGATAGGCTAACTTACAGCTTTTACATATATAAAATCTCTCTTCACGATCAAGCTCTAAGTCCCCTTTACATTTAGGACAGGCTATCAAATTAAGAAGCTCCCTTAAATCCATATACATCACCCCATATTTAATTTTATCAGAGCAAGCAATAGATAATCACCTACAAAAGAAAAAACACCGACAACCAAATATATCATCGAAATAAATAGCAAAGCTAAATAATGAGATAAAGTTAGGATTAAAACTATGTTAAAATAAAGTTAAGATACTACTGAAATAAAGTCGAAATTGATAGTTACAAAAGGAGGGTAGGTAATGACAGATATAAGTGTAGTGCTTAGCGGAGAGGCAGGGCAAGGAATTCAAACGCTAGAACATGTTCTTACCCATATACTGAAAAACTCAGGGCTACATGTCTTTGCTACAAAGGAGTATATGTCCCGCATTAGAGGAGGGAACAATACGACCGAGATTAGAGTCTCATCAGAAAGGATTCGCGCTTTAATCGATAGAATTGATATATTAATACCTCTGGGGAAAAACGCAACCTACAGGCTTGAAAACCGCATAACCGATAAAACTCTTGTAATAGGTGAAAGGGAATTTATAGAAACATCGCCCGGTGAGAAGATAGAGGTCCCCTTCTTGGAGATGGCAAAACAGTTAGGAAACAAGCTTTTTGCAAACTCTATAGCGATAGGCTTCCTATCGGGCTTATTAGGAGCCGATGAATCAGCGCTAGAAAATCAAATTAAAGAGCAGTTTAAGGGAAAAGGAGAGGAAATAATTAAAAGCAATACACTTGCTGCAACCGAAGGCTACAAACGAGGCAAGGAGATCTCCCACAATATAGGGTTATCTCTGAAGAAGCACGAGTATGTTAAAGATGAGCTCATATTAAACGGAGCGGAATCCGTTGGCCTTGGAGCAATCGCTGGAGGCTGTAACTTCGTTTCATCTTATCCGATGTCACCATCTACATCTGTACTGGTCTTTATCGCTCAACACAAGAATGATTTCGGAATAGTTGTTGAACAAGCGGAAGATGAAATAGCCGCCATGAACATGATTATAGGAGCTTGGTACGCTGGCGCAAGAGGATTAGTTACAACATCAGGTGGAGGATTCGCCTTAATGGGGGAGGCCTTAAGCCTTGCCGGGATGCTAGAAACCCCTGTTGTGATACACCTCGCTCAGAGGCCAGGCCCTGCAACTGGACTACCAACAAGAACGGAACAGGGAGATCTAAACCTAGCACTATATGCAGGACATGGAGAATTCCCAAGAATAATATACTCACCCGGAAACATAGAAGAGGCCTTTTATATCACTCAGATGGCTTTCAACATGGCTGATAAATACCAAATCCCGGTGTTCATACTAACGGACCAGTATCTTATAGATTCCTTTTACAATTTACCACCATTCGATTTAAAGAACATAAGGGTTGAAAAGTACATAGTTAAAACTGAGAAAAGCTATTTAAGATATTCCCTTACCGAAGATGGCATATCTCCCAGGGGAGTCCCAGGTTACGGCGAGGGCTTGGTAAAGGTGGATAGCGACGAACACGATGAATACGGACACATCACAGAAGACTTTGAAATCAGAAGGAAGATGGTAGAAAAAAGACTAAAGAAAGGAGAGAAATTAAAAGAGGAAATCCTGAAACCCAAGCTTATAGGAGATGAAAACTTTCAAACACTCATAGTGGCCTGGGGATCAACCTTAGAGGTAATAAGAGAAGCGATATCCGATATGAAAGGGATCGCTTTACTTCATTTCTCACAAGTATGGCCGATCGATAGCTCCGTAGTCAAGCTTCTAGAGAGAGCCAAAAAGGTTATAGCTATTGAAGCTAATGCAACGGGGCAGTTTGCAAACCTAATAAGACAAACAACCGGATTTTATATAAAGGAGAGAATCTTAAAGTACAACGGCATTCAATTTTCGGTAGAAGAGTTAAAAAGTAAGATTGAAGGAGTGATATAAAATGAAAATTGAAGAGTACGTTAGCAAGGATATAGCTTGGTGTCCAGGATGTGGAAACTTCGGTATAAGAGTGGCATTAATGAAGGTCTTCGAGGAAATGAAACTGGATCCTCGCAATGTGGTTATTGTATCTGGCATAGGACAAGCTGCAAAGATGCCCCACTATATAGGGGTCAACATGTTTAACGGTCTTCACGGTAGAGCTTTGCCTGCAGCAACTGCCATTAAGGTGGCAAACCCAAACCTATTAGTTATAGCTGAAAGCGGAGACGGCTGCATGTATGGAGAGGGAGGTAATCACTTCATACACACAATTAGAAGAAACCCCGATATAGTAAACATAGTTCATAACAACATGGTCTACGGCCTAACCAAGGGACAGGCATCCCCGACAAGCTTATTAGGCTTTAAGACGCCAGTTCAGGTAGATGGTACAATACTGGAACCATTTAATCCTTTAGCGGTCGCCATCGCCCTTGATGCCTCCTTTGTAGCAAGAACATTCATAGGAGATATAGAGTTCACAAAAGATATATTAAAGGAGGCAATCAAACATAAGGGTTACGCTTTAGTGGACATACTCCAACCCTGCGTAACTTTCAACAGGGTAAATACTTACGAGTGGTATAAAGAAAACACCTACTATCTTAAGAATCATGACCCGAAAGATAGGGAATTGGCCTTCAAGAGAGCTATCGAAAAAGAAAAACTACCCCTTGGCATTTTCTATGTAAACTCAAGTAAAAAGACCTTTGATGAGCTTGTACGACGAGGCCAGAAAACGCCTCTTTTTGAATATGAGGTAGATATTGAAAAACTAAATAAGCTGATAGAAAGCAAAAAGATGTAGATAAGAGCTACTGTACCATTAAAAAAGGCCAAAATCCCATTGACAAACTAAAAACTCCCTAATAAAATATTGGTTTAAATATACCCTAATACAGGGAGTGATACACAAATGAAGATACCAAGATGTATGAGCACACAACACCCTGATAATGTTATCTCTCCATTTTTCACTAATAACGCGATATTGGGAGGAGAGGATGAAATAGAAGAAGCCTTTTATGTTTTTTCTCACCTTGGATGCGACGAACAGATGTGGGACTATGAGGGAAAAGAAGTGGATAACTTCGTAGTTAAAAAGCTCCTCACCAAATATGAAAGCTTCTTTAAAGAGAAACCTTTAGGCAAGGAAGTATTCATAACCCTAAGAGTCCCAAACCCGGCCATTGAAAAAGAGGAAGCGAAAATCCTTTTAGAAACTTTAGAGAGCATACCAAGATCTTACGATGTAGCCAAGCTTTTCTATGGAGATGATATCGCCCCTATCTTTGAGGTAATTCTTCCTATGACCACTTCAGCTGATGAACTTAATAGTATTTATTACTACTACAGCGATTTTGTTACAGGAAAACAAAAAAGAATTATAGAAAAAACGAAAATAACCATTGGGGATTGGATCGGAGAATTCAAGCCGGAGAAGATAAACGTCATCCCACTTTTTGAGAATAAGGAAAGCATGCTAAATGCTCACGAAGTAGTCAGAAGTTACTTAGAAGATAAGGATATACCTTACCAAAGGGTGTTCTTGGCGAGATCTGACCCGGCAATGAACTATGGTATAGTAAGCGCTGTAATATTCAACAAGATAGCCTTAAGTAAGCTACATAAGCTTTCTATTGAAATAGGCAAGGAGATATACCCCATAATAGGGGTAGGCTCAGCCCCATTTAGGGGGAACCTAAGGCCGCAAACCGTTGAAAGAGTCTTAGAAGAATATCCGAGCGTATATACATTCACTATACAGTCTTCCTTTAAATACGATAACACCCCTGAAGAGGCAAGAAAGGGGATAAAGAGGATAAAGAAAACTGTTCCGAGGCCACCTCAAGAAATAGATGAAAATAAAGCCTTAGAAATAGCTGAAAGGTATTCAAGGGAATATCAGAGCTGGATAGTCAAGCTTGCTCCCCTAATAAATAAGGTTGCAAAGTATGTACCTCAGAGAAGAAAAAGAAAGCTCCACATTGGACTTTTCGGATACTCAAGAAAACTTGGAGATGTAAGCTTACCCCGTGCTATAGCCTTTACTGCAGCACTATACTCAGTAGGGTTACCTCCAGAGGTATTCGCTTTAAACTCCTTAACTAAAGAGGACCTTAACTTCTTAAAAGATGTCTATATCGGTTTTAAATGCGATATTAAGGATGCGCTTAAGTTCTCAAACGTAAATGGGAAGCTATTCCCCAAAGAGCTAAAGGAGGCTATAGAAAAGCTTGAGATAGAATTTGAAGAGGACGAGGAACACAAAGAGCTAACCGAATTTATAGTGAAACGTCTTGAGGAGGGAAAAACTGAAGACCTGGAAAAATACATTTTAAGGGCAGCACATATAAGAAAATTCCTAGGATAAAGAGGGCTGGATAGCGCAGAGACTATTTAATCTCATGCATCTTCCTTAGAAGTTACTATAGGGAAGCTTTTCGAGCAATCACCTTTAAAACCTCATCTGTTAAATATTTATAGTCCATTGCTCCCTTACTTCGAGGAGCATAAAACTTAATAGGGCTTTTAGATTCGAAAGCCTCAACAAGCTTTATATCCATTCTTATTTGAGGTAAAATTTTATCTTTCCCATACTCGTCAGCTATTCTTTTAAGAATGCACTTATGATGCTGAACTCTAGAGTTAACCATAATAGGAACAAAGCCAAGAAGCTTTAAAGAAGGGTTATCTTTGATCACAATCCTCAAAAAGGTCTTCGCCAAGCTTATAATGCCTTCTGCAGATAGAAAATGAGGCAAGAAGGGGATCAAAAGGAAATCTGAAACTGTTAAAGCATTAAGAAGAAGGGCATCTAATGATGGAGGTGTATCTATAATAACGAAATCGAAATCCTTTAAAAACCTGCTTTTAATCAAGGCCTCCTTCAATAGTCGACTATCTCCCATAATACTGCTGTGCTCAAAGGAGTAGTTAGCAGGCATAAGGAATAGTCCATTCCACTTTGTAGAATAAAGACAAGAATCAACATCAAAATTAGGATTTAGGAAGAGATCATGAATAGTCTTGTGATCAAGCGAAAAAGAAAAACCCAAACCTAGCGTGGCATGAGCCTGACTATCCAGGTCAATAACTAAAACTTTCCGGCCACGGGAGGAAAGCTCCGCAGCCAGATTAACAACAGTTGTAGTCTTACCTGTTCCACCCTTGCGATTGCTAACGGATATGATCACAGCCATCCCTTAAAATAGCTCTACCTTGGGTCCTTCCTTTGAAAAAGCAATATCTCTATTAAACACCTGGTTATGAATCTCCCTTTGGGCGTGCATAACATATTCTTGATATAACTCCTCAAGCATCTTATCCATACTTAACGCCTCTTTGCTTTCCCCACTTAAATAAGAGATCACCGAAGAGTTATAACTTGCAAGCTTACGCAAACCGCTACAAACTTTCTCAATCTTCTGCCTAACTACATCCTGAAACTGAATTTCACCTAATAAAGCTGTTAAAGTAGAGCTTATATCCTCATGCTGAGACTTAATAGTATAAAGAATCTCCCTCACTATTAAGCAAGTGGAATCTAGATCCTCAGCAATTTTAGAAGCGGCAACCTTAACTTTGTCAAACTTTGAAAAAGCTCCTCCCTTAAAATTTCACCTAAGATTCTATTCATGTCTATACTAATTCTTTCAGAGAAGCCCCTTACCTCTTTCATAAAGTTCTCAGAAAGAGCTTTGGTTCTTTCAGAAAGCTTTCTAATCTCATCTGCAACAACAGCAAATCCTTTGCCATGCTTGCCAGCACGAGCTGCCTCAATAGCAGCATTCAAAGCAAGTAA
>JANXBX010000022.1 GCA_025060595.1 Synergistota bacterium
GGATACCAAACCGCCTTCCATCTACCCCAATTATCATAACGTTAGTTACCGCCATAGTAATAGGAAGAGAAAGTCTAACTAAAGTTCCTTTATCTACAACGGAATCAATTTCCAAGGATCCACCAAACCTATCAACTGTAGTTTTAACTACATCCATACCCACACCTCTCCCAGAAAGGTCTGAGGCCTTTTCCAATGTAGAAAAACCAGGCAAGAATATAAGATTTAGAGCCTCTTTATCGGATAAAGTCTCGAGAGTATCCTCGTTTATTAAACCCTTTTCGTATGCCTTTCTTTTTACAAGCTCAGGATTTATTCCTTTCCCATCATCCTTAACTTCTATAACCACTCTATCTGCTTCCTGCCTAGCTTTAACCAATATAATACCCTCTTCGGGCTTTCCTTTAGCCAGTCTTTCCTCAGGGAGCTCTATCCCGTGATCTAAACTATTACGTATAAGGTGAATTAAAGGCTCATATAAAGCCTCTACAACGCTTTTATCCGCCTCGACATCCTCACCTTCTATCAGAAGCCTAACTTTCTTATTCAGCTTTCGAGATGTATCCCTAACGAACTTCGGAAACTTCTGAAAGAGCATAGAAAAGGGTATCATCCTAATCCGCATTATTGCATCTTGCATCTCCTCTGCTAGTCTATTTATTACACCATAGTAGCTTTTTATCTCCTTAGCAAGCTCTATAGCTCCATAAACGTTTTCTGCTTTCTGAGCCATATAAGGAATAGCATTTTTAGCTACAACAAGCTCTCCAATGAGGTTCATGAACCTGTTAATCTTTTCTTCTTCAACCCTAAGAAACTTCGCAACAAAGCGTTCCTCGCTAGAAGGCTTAATCACTGCCTCTTTAGCCTCTCCAGTCTTAATCTCCTCCTCAAAAGCCTTAACAGTTTCCCTTTCACAAATACCATCTATCCACCTTAAAAGGGGATCTAAGTTATCAACCGACACTTTGCTCGATATACTCTCAAGCTCAGATAAAAGCCTCTTTTCCCCTAAGGCCTCAAGGGAGTTTCTTATTGATATAAAAACTGAAGAAAGTATATTCTTCTTGGCTTCCTCAACCCTAGCTTTTTGAACTTTAGATAAAACAACTTTTTGAGCTTTAAGAATAGATAGAAGCTTATCCCATTCACTGGGAGACAACTTTTCCTTTCCTTTACTGAAAAGGGGTTGCTCCTGAGTTTTTAAACTATAAATTAACCCTTCTATAAGATAATCAGTCTCAGCATAATCCAAAAGCACTTTCATCCACCTCAATGCAGATGCCTCGAAAAGGCCGGGCGAGGAAAACTCTAGAAGACCGTCTATGCTCCTTTTTAAAGCTTCCTTGTTATTAGAATTAATATATCTTATAGCCTCCTCAGAAAACTCTCTATATAGAGGAATATTACTTCTTTCTCCTTCAAGAAATACCAAAGATTCTAACAAAACGGGGATAAATTTAACCTGATCAAGGACATATCGAAAATGTTCAACCAACCTATCCTTATGTGCAGAAGATAAGCCCTCAAAATTAACTATACATCGATACACATCTATAAGGGTTGGATCTCTAGGCTCCTCTCTAAGGTAAACCCTACCCCAGATAAGCTCAGGAAGATTTCTGAAAAGATAGAAGGGATCTTCACCCTTATAGAAACACCCATCTTCTGGAAAATATTGAATAAGAAATAGGTTAGCACCGCTTATTGCTCTTTTGACCGCCTCCATTCTAAAGCTCTCCGGAATGAAAGAAAAATCTAAACTTTCAGATTTAGAAAGTCCCTCTGAAGAGTAAGAAACTTCCCTTTCTAGAACTCCCTCTTTACTACCTTCCCTTTCCATGAATTCTCTTATCTCCTTACACTTCCTTTCTGCCACCCCAGCCAGGGAATCTGAATAGCTCCCATTGAACTCAATCTCATCAATCATGCTGATAAGGACATCCAGAACTTCGAAAAGGATATCCCCTATACTCCGCGAGTAAGATATCGATCCATTTCTAACTAAAATCATGAGATCCTCAGCAGCGTGAAGAAGTTTAGTCATAGATAAAAAGTTAAATAGCCCAGAAGCACCCTTTAAGGTATGAACCGAGCGAAAGAGCTCATGAATGAGCTCTCTGTTATCGGGGGTCTCTTCAAGCTTAAATAAAGTATTCCCTATCCTTTGCAAGTGATCCCTACTTTCCAATATAAACTCTTTTAACAAAGTATCCATCACAATCGCACCCCTGTCAGAAGCTTAACATAGATCAAAAACTCTTTAGGCTTAACGGGCTTAACCAAATAGAAGTTAGCCCCTCTCTCATAGGCCGTATCTATATCTTTCTCTCCAGATTCAGTTGTAACTATAAGTATAGGAACCTGCTTTATCTCGCTCGACTCCCTGAGCTTCTGAACTAAAGAACAGCCATCAAGCACTGGCATATTAATATCTATCACAAAAAGATCAAAATCCCTAACTAAAGCCTTTTCGAGAGCCTCAAGACCGTTTGCAGCTTCTTCAACCTCAAAGCCCTCTTTCTCCAAAACCTCCCTTAAAAACTTCCTAACAGTGGTTGCATCATCTACAACAATAACCTTTCTCATAGCTAACCCTCCAAGGGTTTTTGATAAACTATAGCTTCGGGAAACTTCCTGACCTTAAAGATCGGCGTTATCCTACTCATAGATTCTGAGTGTCCGAGACAGACAAATCCCCCAGCATTAAGAGCATCGTATATATTCTCAGCGGCAACTTTCCTCGAAAAGTCATCAAAGTATATCAGGAGATTCCTTCAGAATATATTATCGAAGCCTCTATACCTTTTCATGTCTGCTAAATCAACTATGTTAACTTTTGTAAACTGGACAGCTCTCCTAAGCTCATCACAAATCTGGTAATAACCATTACCCAACTTTCTAAAGTATTTACCCAAAATTTCAGTAGGAAGACACCGAATAGAGCGCTCAGAGTAAATACCACTTTTAGCTACTTCTAACACTTCTGTGTTTATGTCTGAGGATATAATTTCCACATCCCAATTTTCTATATCACTCCAGTATTCAAGAAGATATATGGCAATAGAATAGGGTTCCTCCCCCGTAGAGCATGGAATAGACCATATGCGAATCGTATCCCCTTTTCTTTTCCTCAAAACTATTTCAGGAAGCAGCCTTTTTACCATACACTTGAGCTGATATTCCTCCCGAAAAAAGTAAGTTTCGTTCACGGTCATTATGTTAACTAGGTTCTGAAGCTCTTTACCTGAAGGATCAAGCCTTAAGGATAGAAAGTAGCTTCTAAAGCTATCATGATTGGTGGCTTTTATTCTCTCTATCAATCTTCTGTCTACGAAATATCTTTTACTATAATCAAAATAGATACCAGTTTTCTTATAAAAGAACTCTCTAAAAATCTCAAAATCCTTATCTTCTATTTTAATCTCTTTCTCGAAATTACTTAACGTCTCCTTACCCATTCCCCTTTATCCTCTCTATTACGATGTTCGCTACAAACTGAATATAGGGTTCGTCTTTAAATCTCTCCTTAACCTTTATTACAACTGGCAAAGAATCCTCAGTTCCTATCTCTGAGAGAACATCAAGGGCGGTGGCGCAAACATTAACGTGAGGATCCTTTTCGAGAACCTTAACTAGCCACTCTATAACTCTAGGATGAGCCAAGTTTCCTATAATATTAACCGTGAAGATCCTGACATCGGGATCAGGATCCTCAAGCAGCATATCAATATAAGGAGCGACTTTTTCAGGAACATTTTTCAAAGCATCAATAGCCAAGTTCCTTAAATGGGCATCATCGCTCCTTAAACACTCAAGTAGCTCTTTCAAAGCTACCTCATCTCCTATTTCAAGAAGGGAAGTTACAATAACCTCTCTTACGGAAAGATCTTCCTCTCTTCTAAGCCTATTCGCAAGATAGGGCGAAGCTTCCCTATATTTAGAAAGGTCACGCGCAGCCCATCTTCTTTCCATTGGAACAGAACTTTCAAGCTGCTGAATCAGGCCTTCAAAGTCTCGGCTATACTTTCTCCTCTCAAAATCAGGCTTTATCCCTTCTCCCTCGCTATCTTTTCTTCTGATAGGCATTCTTTCTCCTCCCTTACCCATGAGATAAGCTGTTTAGCTATCTTATGGGATGGTAAAACCACCGTAGCTCCTCCTCTTTCAATGAGCTCACGAGGCATCCCAAAAACGACAGCGGTCTCTTCAGATTCAGCTATTGTCCTTCCTCCCTTTCTCCTTATCTCAGCAAAGGAGTCAGCACCATCGTATCCCATACCGGTGAGCATAACAGCTATTACATTCCTAGGATCGAGATGCTCAATAGCCGATCTTCCAAGAACCTCAACAGAGGGATGCCATAGAAAG
>JANXBX010000023.1 GCA_025060595.1 Synergistota bacterium
AGCAGCTACGAGCATAGCCCTTGTTTTGCTCTCCCTTTAAAGGCTCCCAAGGGCAGGATCCTTTAAAGGCAAGCCCCAAATCTTTTCTCCATAAAAGGCGGGGCGACCTTCTATGGAAGAGCCGCTTGCCTTTCACCCCTTTAGCCTTAGTTAGTTTACATGATAATCAAACGATGGTTGACATTATCCAAGAGATTAATATACAATATAATTATGAAATATTAAGGAAAAGCAAAAACTTATTGTTGGGGAGGGATAATGGATGGGAAAGAAAAGCTTGACAGTAGGGATTATTCTTCTTTTTGCGTTCATTACTTGTATCTGTGGTCAAGTTATTGCAAGCCCGGCGAAGGAGTTAAAGTATGGTCATGCTAACGCCCCAACCTATCCCTATCATTTAGGCGGAGAGGCTTTTGCAAAGTTCTTGGATGAAAAATCTCGTGGAGAGTTAAAAGTCAAGCTTCATCCTCTTGGACAGCTTGGTGGGGAAAAGGATATGACTGAGGGATTACAGCTTGGAACCATTGACTTTGTTGCTAGCTCACTTGGTGTTACCGCTACGTTTATCCGTATAATTGATGTCTTAAATCTTCCTTTCTTATTCAAAGGGCCGGAACACTTCCTTAAAGTTATGGAAAGCGATGTTGGACAGCTTCTCCTCAAGAAAGGTCAGGAAGAGGGGGAGAAGGTAGGTTTGAAGCTTCTTGCCATTGCTGGTCCAATGTTTAGAGTGCCAATGAATAATATCAGGCCTATTGAGAAGCTAGAAGATTTTAAAGGACTTAGGATACGCGTGATGCAGGTTCCAATACATATGGCTGCTTACAAGGCTCTTGGTGCAACGCCTGTTCCGTTAGCGTTTGGCGAACTTTATACAGCTTTACAGACGGGAGTTGTTGATGGTAACGAAAATGGTCCTGCTACTCTTGTAGCTATGAAGTTTTACGAGGTACAGAAATATGTAAGTTATCTTCCTGTTCTTTCCAATGGTGGTGTGCTTCTTATGAGCCTTAAGACTTGGAATAAGCTTAATAAGGATGAACAGGGGCTTATTCTTGAGGGAGCAAAAGTATGGGCGAAGACCATGAATGAAGAGGGATTAAAGCAGGACAAGGAAGCTCTTAAGTTTATGGAGGGAAGAGGTCTTAAGGTATCTTATCCTAAGGATTTGAAGCCTTTTGTTGAGGCCTGTAAACCAGTTTACGAAGAATTCCTTTCGAAGGCTCCGGAAGAGTGGAGAAAGATAGTTGAGGCCATTCAAAAGATGGAGTGAAGAACATAAATAGATAATTAGAGTGTCGAAGGTAGACTTCTCCTTTAAAGGGAGAAGATCTACCTTCGCTTTTTATAAGGGGGTTGCTATGGATGTTTTGGTCCTATGTTCTTAGGTTTAATGAAGTTCTTAAAAAATTTATAGGTTATTTAGTAATTTTTCTCTTTGCTGCTGTGGTTGCTACTATTAACATTCAGATTATTTTTAGGTACCTTTTGCGAAGTCCCTTGCCATGGACAATGGAAGTAGCTCAGCTGTTTTTCATTTATTTTGCGATTTTTGCCGGAGGTCTTGCTCTTACATACAATGCTTTTACTAAGGTGGAATTTTTGGTTAACTCTTTTCCTGAGAGATTGAGAAAAGCATTGTATATTATAGTTAATGCTTTGATCGCTGCTTTTTTGATTATAGCCGGTCAACAGACTGGGGAACTTATTTATCACGCCAGGATAACCAATAACATCACTCCTGCTCTATCAGTACCAATGAGTATAGTATATGGAATTTTTCAGATCGGTCTTTGGATTTCGGCCTTTTTTGCTCTTACTAACATCTTGAAAGTTTTTGTTCGAGAAGGGCCTAATGGGGTGCATTAAGATGATAGTATTTATCTTTGTGCTTCTTCTTTTTGTGGGTACTCCTATAGCCTTTGTATTGGGGATCACCAGTTTATTATATCTGGTGAGTTTAAAGCTACCGCTTGTTCTTATACCTCAAAGGATGTATATTGGATTAGAGTCTTTTCTTATCGTAGCTGTACCTCTTTTCATTCTAGCCGGTTCGATTATGAATGCGGCAGGTATAACGCCGAGGCTTGTAAAACTATCATCTCTCTTTATCAGAGGGATAAGAGGTGGATTAGCTTACATAACAGTTATAGCTAGCATGCTTTTTGCTGGCATCACCGGTGTTGGTTCTGCAGATACGGCAGCTATTGGCTCTATAATGATACCTGCTATGGAGAAGCAAGGATATGAGAAAAAATATGCGGCCGCTATATGTGCAGCTAGCGGAATAATTGGTCCGATCATCCCACCTAGTGTGGTTATGGTAATATACGCTTCAATGGCAAATGTTTCAGTGGCTAAGCTTTTTATAGGTGGTTTTGTCCCAGGGGTTCTTCTTGGTATATCAATTATGTTAGTAATATATCTTCATACTAAGAAATATGGCCTTCCGCCATCGGAGCCTGAACTTCCTAAGAACTTTCGAGAATATCTTGAGGGTATTCTTTCTCTTTTCATGCCATTTATTATCCTTGGAGGTATCTTAAGCGGAGTATTTACAGCGACAGAAGCTGCTGCTTTTGCTGTACTTTATGCACTGATATTGGGTATTTTTGTAACCAAGGAGCTTAAGATTAAAGATCTTCCCAAGGTATTTCTTGAGTCTGGCATCATCTCTGGAAGCATATTGATGATTATAGCTTGTGCGGCACTATTTGGATGGATCCTAGCTAGGGAATCGGTTCCAGAGAAAGTAGGACAACTTATACTGTCTCTTACTCGTAATAAATATCTTGTATTACTGCTTGTCAATCTGTTTTTACTTTTCCTCGGTATGTTTATGGAAACTCTTGCTTCAGTGATATTGACTCTTCCCATATTGCTTCCTTTAATGATTCAGATTGGTGTAGATCCGGTCCACTTCGGCATAATGATGGCTGTGAATCTCTCGGTAGGTTTAATAACTCCACCCCTTGGGGTTTGTGCTTTTGTAGCTGCTTCTCTTACAAGGTTGCCCTTTGAGGAGATCGTGAAAGCATTGGTCCCATTTATAGTTGTCACCACAATTGTTACTTTCATCATAGTGTATTTTCCGAAGCTTGTTATGCTTTTACCTAATCTCTTAGTTAAGTAGGGAGGGGGTTGAGGGATATGAGAAAAGTGAAGATTGGTATTATAGGCTGTGGAAGAATAGCTAAAGCTCATGCTAATGCGATAAAAGACCTTTCCTCTGAAGTTGAGGCTGTAGCTGTTGCTGATAAGGTTGAGGCTAAAGCCAGAGAGATGGCTTCTGTAGTTGGTGCGAGTTACTGGACGAGTGATTATAAAAAGCTTTTAGAAATGCCTGATGTGGAAGCTGTAATTATTGCTTTGCCACACCATCTTCACTATAGAGTTACTTTAGATGCTTTGGAAGCGCAAAAGGATGTTCTTTTAGAGAAGCCCATGGCACTGAAATATATAGAAGCACAAGAAATGGTTGAGAAAGCTGAAAAACTTAATCGTATTCTTATGATCGGTCAAAGTAGGAGATTCTGCGAAGCTTGCAAGATTCTTAAGAGGGAGATAGATACTATAGGTCCATTAATTAGGATTGTTATTAATTTTCTTGTTTATTTTCCGGAACCTCCTACTGATTGGTGGAAATCTCCTGAAGAGGCTGGAGATCTTATTACCTATCTTCAGGCAAGTCATTCTATAGATCTTATATTATGGCTTATTGGAAAGCCTCCAGAGAAGATCTTTGCACAGGGTGCTTCACGTAATCCTAAGAAAATAAACATACAAGATGAAGAAGATATCTTTTTGAGGTTTCCTGGAGATATTTTTGGATCAGTTCATCTCTCCTTAAATACTAAGCCACCTGTGCACGAGTATATTATTGTTGGAGAGAAAGGAAGCTTCCATTTACAAGAGTATCAGATACCTGGGGAGTTTAGGTTTGGTTATAGGTTGCTTCGTAACGGAGAAATACTTATAGACGGAGAGCAGATTCCTACTAATTATACACTTCAGCTTAGGGAATTTCTTGATGCGGTAAAATATCGTAGAGAGCCTCTTGCATCAGGTAGAGAGATTTTGCCATCTGTTAAGGTTTTAGAGTTAGTTTCTCTTTCATCTAGGTTAGGGAAAGCTATCGAGTTTACAGAATATTAGATTGGGAGGGAGGAGAGATGATGTTTGTAAAATTTCTTTTTTTAGGTTTAGTGTTTTGGACCTCTATTTGCTTTGCTCAGGGGTTAAATTTTGAGAAGGTTGTCGATCCCATTAATGGTATTTCATATGAATCTCCACCCTATTATTCTGCTAAAGCTTTGCCTCATGGTTTTTTAATAACAGATATGAAAAGCTTTATTTTAATT
>JANXBX010000024.1 GCA_025060595.1 Synergistota bacterium
ATTTTCTCGATAATGTTACCGCTTATGATTGAGGCTGTAGCTACCGTTAGTATCATTAACCATTCTGATAGGCTTAAGGGGTTTATTTGTAATACCTTTTGTAATAGCGGTATATATGTAGCGCTGATTTGAAGGAAGAAGGAGATCGCTACTCCTATGACTAAGGTTTTATTTATAAATAGCTCTTTAAGGTTTCTTATGAACCTTTTTTCTCTCAAATTAAAGCTATGAAGGATTTGGCAGAATACCAGGCAGTGGAACATATAGCTTCTTGCGATATCTATGTTTATGCTTTTAATGTTTAGGGAGCTTACGGCTAACCCTATGGAGAATATAGCGAACAAGGCTCCGTAGGAGCTGATGTTAAAGTAGTGTTTTTTCGTTAGGAAGCTTTCCTTTAAGCTTCTTGGTGGTCTTTTCATAACGTTTTCCTCTGGTGGATCGAAGGAGATTCCTAAGGCTGGCAGGACATCTGTTACGAGGTTTATCCATAGTATTTGAAGTGGGGCAAGTAGCAATCCCTTTTCCCACAGGACTCCGAGCAATACGGTGAAGATCTCGCTTATGTTACAGGAAAGCAGGTAGTATATAACCTTTCTTATGTTATCGAAGATTACCCTTCCTGCCTCAACGGCATCCACTATAGTTGCGAACCTATCATCCTGAAGTATTATATCTGAGGCCTCCTTTGTGACCTCGGTTCCTGCAATTCCCATAGCTATGCCGATATCTGCCTTCTTTAAGGCGATGATATCGTTGACTCCGTCGCCTGTCATAGCTACCACATGTCCCTTATTTTGTAATACCTCAACCACTCTTAGCTTATGTTCTGGAAGTATTCTTGCTCCAACGCGAGCCTGCATTATAGCCTCATAGAGGGCATCATCTGGTAGGCTTTCGATCTTACTACTGCTTAAGGGGTGTGGGTTTTCGCTTTCTACTATGCCTGCCTCTTTGGCGATGGTTGCGGCTGTAAGTAGATGATCCCCTGTGAGCATAATTACGTCTATGCCTGCCTCTTTACACTTTTTAACTGCCTCTTTAGCCTCTGGCCTAAGGGGATCTTTTATGCCCACGAATCCCAGGAAGATAAGCTTATCCTCGCTTTCTCCTATTGCGAAGGCGAGCGTTCTCATAGCCTTAGATGCGACATCTTCTACCGTGCTTACTACCCTTCTTTTGAAATCCTCGGTTAAGTCCGTTACTTGCTTATCATCATATGTGTATTTGCAGTCGGACAGGAGCCTCTCTGGTGCGCCTTTAACTGCCAGAAATCCCTCATGTATTGTGGTCATCTTCATGAGCTTAGAGTCGAAGGGGATCTCCTTGACCCTTGGGAAGCGTTCCCTTAGCTTTAATATATCTATGCCGTTTTCCTCAGCCCACTCTAGCAATGCGACCTCCATCGGATCACCTATGTAGCCCTCCTTTGATTTAAAGGCGTTATTACAGAGCACGGCCACCTTTAGGGCCTTTTGCTTTAAAAGGTCATCTTTGAAGAATTCGAAGGCAACCTTCATCTTATTTTGCGTTAGGGTCCCTGTTTTATCGGTACATATTACTGTAGAGCTACCCAAGGTTTCAACGGAGGCTAAATTTCTAACGAGAGCGTTTTTCTTGGCCATCTTATGGACGCCTATAGCCAAGGTTATGGTGACAACCACGGGAAGGCCCTCAGGCACGGCTGCCACTGCTAATGCAATGGAGGTTTCAAGCATATTGAGGATGGAATATCCCTTAATTAAGCCTAACAGGAACACCACTACACCTACCAATATCACAAGCTTAAGCATAAAGGAGCTGAAGACCTCAAGCCTCTTTTCCATGGGAGTTTTAGGGGACTCGACGGATTGTAGGGCTTTAGATATCTTTCCGAACTCGGTATCCATTCCCGTGGCGTAAACCACGCCCCAGCCTCTTCCTCTTACCACGTGAGTTCCAGCAAAAAGGAGATTAACCCTATCGTATATGGGTAGATCTTCATCTAACTTGTGGGACACCTTAGAAACTGGAGTAGACTCTCCTGTGAGAACGCTCTCATCAACCTCCAAATCCTCGGCCTTAAATATCCTTATATCGGCTGGAACGATATCTCCTGCTTCCAGGACAACGACATCCCCTGGCACGAGCCCCTCTGCGTGAATCTTCTTAAGAGCTCCATCCCTTAGCACCAGAGCGTTTATAGAGACCATCTTCTTTAGCTTTTCCAAGGCCCTTTCAGCCTTATACTCCATGAAAAGACCTATGGTTGCATTTACTAAAAGTACAACCAGGATGGCAAGGGCATCAAGGACTTCTTTAACTGCGAAGCTTATGAGCGCTGCAACCCCAAGTAAATAGCTCATAGGGTTTTTAAACTGGGATAGAAATATCTTAAAAGGTCCCTTTCTCTTTTCCTCCTTTAGCTTATTAGGTCCTAAGATAGAAAGTCGCCTTTGTGCCTCTTCCTCAGAAAGCCCAGAATTCATATCGCTTTCTAAAAGGGAAAACACTTCTTCAATAGGAAGCTTGTAAAAGTCAGCCTGTTTTTTCATATGGCTTACCTCCT
>JANXBX010000025.1 GCA_025060595.1 Synergistota bacterium
ATTCCTCTGCTTGGCATTAATTTCATAAAGATAGCAATAAATCTTTTGCCTATTATAGTTCTCTGGTATATATTTGCACTCGGTCTATCTATTTTGCTAGCTTCTATAGCTGTTTACATCAGGGATGTATCTCAAATTTTAGGTCCGGCGCTAAATTTTCTATTCTACAGTGTTCCAATCATTTATCCTTATTCATTAGTGCCAGAAGACATAAAACCCATAATAAAGCTGAATCCACTTTTCTACATGGTTGAAGCCATATACCTACAAACGGTAGAATTTAACTTAGAAGCAATAATCTTTTGTCTGGTTATAGCTAGTATAGCGCTCGTTTCCGGGATTTTTGTTTATAGGTATCTTAGTGTGGGTTTCCTTGATGTGCTTTAATCTGTGATATAATTTAAAGGAGACATGGAAGACAAAGATAAGCTATATACAGCCATTTTAAAACTTACATCAGAAGTTTGTGATGATGTGAGTGACGAAGTAAAAAGGGCCAGCATTATAGCTGATTTTATAATACGTAGTGGACTTAAGTATAAGGGAATATTCAAAAAACACCCACTTTTAGAAAGAGTAGCAAAGCTCATATATTATAGACTTGTAAGGTCAAAGTATGAAGAGGGTTATAATAGTTGATAACCAAGTACCATTCGTGTACGGAGGTGCAGAATATCATATTAACAACCTAAAGAGGGCCATTAGAGAGAATGGTTATCAGGTAGATGTGGTTAGGATACCTTTCAAATGGTATCCAATAGAGAACATACCTAAACATATTCTGATTAACAGACTCATAGATTTAATTGAAGCTAACGGCAGGCCTGTGGATGTATTAATAGCTTTTCGATTCCCTAGTTACTATATAGAACATCCCAATAAAGTTGTATGGCTGATGTCAACATACAAAAGTGCTTATGAGTTTTGGAACAAAGAATTTTGTGATCTCCCCATTACTGTAGAGGGAAGAAAAGTTAAACAGATTATTCATGCATGTGATAGAGAATATCTGTCCCAAGTTAGAAAACTCTATACTAACTCGAAACACGTAGCTTCATGGTTCGAAGAGCAAACAGGTATAAAGGGTGTTCCTCTTTATCATCCGCCCCCTGATTACGATAAATTCCATTTTAAAGACTATGAGAACTTCTTGTTCTTTCCCAGCAGGCTTACACCTTACAAAAGACACAAAATTGCTATAGAAGCTATGAAATACGTTGATAGAGGTTTAAAGCTATTGATAACCGGTGAAAGTGACAATCCAGACTACTTAAAAGAGCTCCAATCTTTTGCGGAAAGCTTGGGCTTATCAGATAAAGTCATATTTTTAGGAAGGGTTGAAAGGGAAACTATATTAGACTTATACTCCAGATGCTTAGCTGTTATTTTTCCTACTTATAAAGAAGACTATGGCTACATAACCTTAGAGGGTATGCTATCTAAAAAGCCAGTTATAACCTGTAAAGACTCTGGTGGACCAACGGAATTTGTTACGAATGAGGTCACAGGAATAATATGTGAGCCAGAAGCAAAAAGTTTAGCTGATGCTATCAATAGGCTTTACAAAGATAAGGCCCTCGCAATGAAACTAGGGGAAAATGCTAAAAACTACGTGCAAAGCCTTAGTCTTAGCTGGGATTATGTAGTGGAGAGGTTGTTGGAATGAGGATAGCCTGGTTTAGTCCACTACCACCACAGCCTAGCGGTATAAGTGAATACACAACAGCAATAGTTAGAGAGCTGATAAAGTATGCAGATGTGGATCTCTGGACAGAGGCTGAATTTTCTGAAACCTGCATTAGCATAGGAAGAGTCTACAAATACGACGATATGAATATGGCAGATATAATAGAAAAGTTACACGAATATAACATGGTTGTGTATAACATTGGCAATAATCACAGGTTTCATTCCAAGATGTACGAAATACTAAGTGTCTTTCCTGGTATAGTTATACTCCATGATTACGTTATGCATCATTTTTTTCTCGGCTACTTTAAGGATATAAAAAACAACATGGGTGCTTACTTAAACATGATAGGAGCATACTATGGCAAAAACACCCGATTAATGGTGCAAAAAGCTCTGGAATCTGGGAGAGGTTTACACGAAAGGGAAGAAGTCTTTCATTATCCCTTGTGTGAACCTGTAGTGCTTAGGTCTATGGGAGTTATAGTTCATACAAGCTTTATCGCTAATAAACTAAAAGAATTTGCTTTGTGTCCAGTCAAAGTTATAA
>JANXBX010000026.1 GCA_025060595.1 Synergistota bacterium
TCCAGATGTGGTAGGTATCATTATCTTAGGAAGGCCAGGCTTTGGAACCTTACCAATGCCAATATAGTCGCGAACTGTCCCACCATTGGTAACTAAAACAGATACCATCTTGGCGGTATCCATAGAGCTTCCTCCACCAAGCCCGATTATTACCTCAAAGCCTCCCTCCTTAACTTTATCAACTATATCAGCAACTATGTTCTCTGGAGGCTCAGGTATAACCTGATCATAATAACCTGTTTCGATCCCATCACCCTTTAATATCTTTAATACCTTCTCCAATATCCCCACCTTAGCTACCCCTGGATCGGTTATAACGAACGCCTTTTTACCATTAAACCTTTTAACATACTGGCCCACTTGGTTAACCGTATCGACCCCAAAAACCAGTGTTGAAGGAACGTTGAAGTTGAAAGTAACGAGCATCATCAACACACCCCCTATTTTTTATTATTAACCTTACCACCTCTTTCAACTAGAAGATAAAGCACTATACCTGTTAAGAGCCCCCATGCTGCGCCTCTTAGAGCTATCATGGCACCCGTTAAGACGGCAACCGCAATAGAATTTCTGTTCTTCATTACCTCTTCCATAGCTATGTAGCTACAGGCAAAAGCCTGAACTAGTAAAGTTACAGAATAAGCAATAGTTAAGGCGGGCCTAACTATACACACTAAAGGATAGATAAAAAGACCTAAGAAGGTCATCACTCTAAAGGTGCCAACCCCACCCCATATCGAATACATAGCATCTTTACCTTCCTTATACCTTTCAGCAACCGCAACAGTCATAGCTGCCCACAAGGGACCTGCGTTCTGCGTATAAGGAGCAAAAAATCCAAGCGCTACGTTTCTAATCCCACTTATAATATTAGAACGATTAACATTAAACTCTATCTTCTCATCACCGCGAGCTCTATCCGCCTCCCCGATAACCGTTTGAGCGAATACGAAATCACCAAACGCTATTATATAGACCGCTAACATCAATGGTATCGTATTAACTATAACTTGTAAAGATGGAAATCCAATCGAGAATGGCGAATAATTCACAAAAAGCTCCCTGAGCTTTAATGGGGTTATACTCCATATAATCTCTGGAACCTTAAGCTCTCCAACCATCGGGCCAACTATTAAAGCAAATATTATCGCTGGAACCATACCGAAGTTTCTTATGGCCTTAAGAAAAGGCATCCTCTCCGATTTATACCTATACCACGTGGCAAAAAGAGTTATAAGCGCCACAACAACCCCAACGGTAACGCTTATAGGTGCTTTATCAAACCTTCCACCCTTCATATAAATAGAGTTGAAGGCAGCAATACCAGCTCCAAAAATAACCCCAGCTTTAACTGATGTAGGAATAAGGTCCGCAAACTTCTTAGCTAAACCAGTAAGACCAAGAACAAGCAATAGAATACCAAAGGAGAGGTTTAAAGCTACCAGAGCTTGAGTCCTTACAGGTCCCATAGGATACTGACTTAAATAGGCAACAACAAGAGGAATAGCAGGAGTAACCCATCCAGGGACAACTGGGTCACCCAAATGGGCATGAAGCATATACAAAAAGCCATTAATTATAACCATGGTTACAGCGACCTCGAAAGGACATCCTAACGTTTCCTCAAGAACAGGAGCCGCACCCAAACAAGTAGCCATCATTATCAAGGCAGAGATAGCCTCAGGCCATTCCCATTCGTAATGAATGAAAGGCAAACGCAGCTTAAAAATCCCAAGCTTAATATAGGGCTGTTCATTTTCAGGCCCCTCAATACGCCTTAACAACGGCCCCACATAAGTCTTCATATTATCATACCCCCCCTCGTTAAAAATTGTTTGAAATTCTTTAAGCTTACCCCAGGATTAAACTCGCCACCTACTTCCCACCTCCCTTTTTAGATTTTCATGCTTCCCCTTTCAAGGAAGCGCACATGCCAGCTTAAGGCCTCCTCCAGTAAATGAGGCTCATGGCCTCCCCTAAAGGAAGCTCGATTAAAGTAATCCCAAAGAGCCTCCCTATAGTCAGGATGCGCACACTTGCTTATTATCTCCTTAGCCCTCTCCCGTGGAGACTTGCCCCTTAAGTCAGCTACCCCCCACTCAGTCACAATAAGATGCACCTCATGCTCCGTATGATCCACATG
>JANXBX010000027.1 GCA_025060595.1 Synergistota bacterium
ACATCAAGCCCAAGTTCATTAACAAGATGGCTTGCAGCAGTAACATAATATATATCTTTAACCCCTGTTTTAGCACCCAAGGCAGCTAAAGCTTCATACTCAGGACCCCCGCTTTCCATACCTTTATACTTTCCTTCAGAGATAACCGTATGCCTTCCACAAGCAATGGGACAGTTAAAACAAGCATAAGGCTTGACACTAAGCTTTTCATGATAAACCTTATAACCTAAATAGTCGTTAAACTCTGGCATCTTGCTTCTTTTCCAGTTATAAAAGGGAACTAAACCGGTTAAATTCATAGCATCAAAGAATGAAGGTGTACCAAACTTGCTCAGCTCATCCCTTACAAAGGGCTCCTCAAATATCTCGTTTATAGCCTTTTTAATCATTTCTTTGAAAGCCTCAGAATCGGCAAAGCTAACTTTAAAACGAGAACCGTAGACAGCAATAGCTTTAAGGTTTTTAGAACCCATTACCGCTCCTCCACCACCGCGACCAGCTGTTCTGTGACCATCAACTACAACAGCTGAAAATCTAACCTGCTTTTCTCCAGATTCACCAATAGCAGCCACCTGAATTCCCCTATTGCCATGCTTTTCTCTTATCTTCTCTTGGACTTCTTTCGGCGAAAGCCCTTTAAGATTCTCAGCATCTACAAACTCCACCTTATCATTATTTACATAGAGATATTTAAGAGCTTTAGCTTTCCCATGAATGACTATCATATCGTAGCCACACCTTTTTATCTGAGGCGCAAGGTGTCCACCCACATTAGATGCAAATATGGTATTAGTTAATGGAGATTTAAACATAACTACTGTTCTACCAGAAGTGGGAGCACCCGTATCTGTTAGCGGACCGGTAATGAATAGGATCTTATTCTCCTCAGAAAGGGGATCTATATGAGGCTTAAGATTATCATACAAATATCTTGCTCCAAACCCTTCCCCACCTACATAGAGGCTATACCAGTCTTGAGGCACATCTTCCTCCCAAAAGCTCTCCTTCGACAGATCCACATGCAGGATCTTCCCCGGACAACATGGAGGAATCATAAGAATTTCACCCCCTTATTAGCGATTTTCAAAAATTATTTTAGCAGAATTCCAAGCTAAAGTAAACAAGATAAAATTTATTAGATTATTAATACAAAAAGTCATACCAAAATTAACACAGAATCAGTTATTGAAACAAAAATTTATACATAATTTGTACAACACATTTACATATTTTTTTAAAAACTATTGCTAAACAATAGTGATAGACAAATAGATCTAAAATATGTATAATATAATTGAGCAATAAGTGTACCAATAATTTTAAGAAAGGGGGTAGCAAAAGATGAGGATCAAAAGGTTCAGTATCATGACGTTTACGCTATTTCTCACAGTTATACTTTCCTCCTTCGTCTATGGAGCTGGTTTAGATTTTGATCCTAACTCAGGGTATACTGTTCAAAGCGCAACTTTAGATGGTAAAACCATCCAGTATCGTGCTTACACAAATATCCCATACGTAACAAATCCTGTGCTTGCTTGGGAAAATGGACAGCTAGTAAACTACCAAGTTATGAATATCTACATACCTGTGGAGTACTTTGAAGGAAAATCCATCAATGGCTATACCGCTGGAACAGCTCCTATATACTTTATAAACGGTGTAGGAGGTTATAGGCCTGCGATGCCTCTATCTATCAACCCTACTGCTACAGATAACAGAACGAAATCTATGCTTCTGGCTTTATCGAAGGGATTTATAGTAGCATCTCCTGGTGCAAGAGGGTGGACATTAGCCAACCAGGAAGGGAAATACATAGGTAAGGCTCCAGCTGCAATTGTAGATCTCAAGGCAGCAGTTCGCTACCTACGCTACAACGACGGAAGGATGCCAGGAGACGCTAACAAAATAATTCCCACAGGTGTAAGTGCTGGTGGAGCCTTAACAGCACTACTTGGAGCTACTGGAAATCACCCCGACTATGAATCTTATCTCACCAAACTTGGTGC
>JANXBX010000028.1 GCA_025060595.1 Synergistota bacterium
AAGGCCAATGCCTTTACCTCCTCCAGTCACAATCCCTATACGGCCTGCAAGCCGGCGCATTTCTATCCCTTTACAGGATGCTTTTAACCGCTGATATAATGTCCTCTACCTGGGGCAAGGCCGCTCTTTCAAGATTTTGAGCGTACGGGATAGGAACGTCCTTACCAGCTACAATCTGGATAGGAGCATCTAAATAATCAAAAGCTTTTTCCATAATTCTGGTTGCCAACTCAGAGGCAAAACCACAAGTTCTATGCCCTTCGACTACCACCACAGCTCGCCCTGTTCTTTGAACTGAATTGACAATAGTATCTATATCAAGGGGTTTAAGGGTACGAGGGTCTACCACTTCAACGCTTATGCCTTCCTCTTGGAGCCTGGCAGCTGCTTCCATGGCCAGAAGAACCATCCTAGAAGTAGCCACTATTGTTACATCATCTCCGTGCCTTTTAATATCGGCAACACCTATCGGAAGTACATATTCCTCTTCTGGAACAGGGCCTTTTACAGGGTAAAGCAATTTATGCTCTATGAACACTACAGGGTTATCATCACGAATAGCCGCTTTTAAAAGGCCTTTAGCATCGTAAGGAGTAGAGGGCATTATCACTTTAAGACCTGGTATATGAACAAACCAAGCTTCAAGACTCTGAGAGTGCTGAGCAGCATTACCTCGGCCTCCTCCTCCTTGTGTTCTTATTACAATTGGGACTTTAAGCATTCCGCCCGACATATATCTAAGTTTGGCTGCTTGGTTAACGATTTGATCCATCGCCAAAGTAGCGAAATCTATGAACATTATCTCTACCACAGGACGTAAGCCGCACAGAGCCGCTCCAATACCAGCCCCTACTATTGCTGCTTCAGAAATTGGGGTATTCCTTACCCGCTTTTTTCCAAACTCTTTCCACAAATCACGAGTAACTCCGAAAGGGCCCCCATGTTCTGCTATATCTTCTCCCATTATGAAGACCCTTTCATCGCGTTGCATTTCTTCCCTTAAAGCTTCATTGATAGCTTGCGTATAAGTTATCTCACGATGAGACATGTTCTATATCCTCCGTGTTAGCTTCTAAGTAACCTTAAACATAGAGATCTTCATATAAAGCTTCCAAAGGTGGCTCCGGGCTTCGCAAAGCAAAATCCCGGGCTTCTTGGATAATCTTCTTGGTTTCTTCATGCATCCTTTCCTTTTCCTTTTCATCCAATAACCCTTTATCCAGCAGATACTTTTCAAAGCATTTCACCGGATCTTTCTTTTTCCATTGCTCGACTTCTTCCTTTGTGCGGTAGACCATAGGATCACCTACCATATGGCCTTCCCAACGGTAAGAATTGGCTACCACGAGGGTGGGGCCTTCCCCTTTTCTGGCGCGTTGAGCTGCTTGGCTAACAACTTCATAAACAGCCAAAACATCATTACCATCCACCGAAATGCCAGGGAAACCATAGGCTAAAGCTCGCTGTGATAGGTCGCTTATAGCAAAGGCATAATCTACCCTTGTAGATAAAGCGTAAAGGTTGTTCTCACAGAGAAAAACGATGGGCAATTTCCATATAGCCGCGAGGTTCGCTGCTTCATGAAAAGAACCTTGATTTAGGGCTCCATCTCCGAAGAAGCAGAGCACTATTTGTCCTGTGTTCAAATACTGGCTAGCCAAGGCAGCTCCCACTGCAATAGGAATGCCTCCCCCCACTACGCCGTTGGCTCCTAACATACCCTTAGAGAAATCAGCTATATGCATGGAACCCCCTTTGCCCTTGCAATAACCGGTAACCCTACCCAAAACCTCTGCCATCATCTTTTTAGGATCACCGCCTTTTGCAATACAATGTCCGTGACCACGATGAGTGCTAGTTATGAGGTCTTTTTCCTCCAAAGCTGCACAAGCTCCTACTGCTGTAGCTTCTTGCCCCAAATATACGTGAGTGGAACCTCGTATATGACCTTCATAAAAAAGTTTCATCACCTCTATCT
>JANXBX010000029.1 GCA_025060595.1 Synergistota bacterium
GAACTTTCTATCTCCTAATTTAATAAAGGATCTAGTTCAGCATGTTAAGGGCACGATTGTAGAGTGTAACTCTGCCTATCATTATATTACCCATCATGTTTGCCACTTCCTTTCTTTATTACCTTAAGAAGGATATAGCATTTTAAATTAATTAGCGAGTGATGATTTCAAAGCATATTGTTGTTTTTTAAAGGGATTTCATTTTTATAAAGTATGATATATAATATGTGATGTATTGAACTAATTAGGAGGTGTTTTAGCTTGAAAACCTTAAAAGGCAGGTTACTTTTGACTATATTGATACCACTTATTGTTATTTTAATTTTTGTTGGTTTATTTGTTGAGTTTGGGATTAGTAAAATTGTTAGTAAGATTTTAGAAAAATCTGCTATAATGACTACACACGCGGTAGCTGATTTAATGAACGAGTGGATTAGTGGAATTATAAAGGAGGTTAGGATCTTTTCTCGAGATCCTGAGGTGGTAAAAGCTCTTAAAACTGGTGATTGGAAGGATCTAATTGATAAGAAGCTGACTCCTTTGGCGAAGGAAAGGCCCTATATTGACTCTTTTCTTATAGCTTACCCTGATGGTAGTGGCCCTAATACGGCAGGTAATGTTATTAATGTGGCTGATAGAGATTGGTTTGTAAAGACCATGCATGAAGGGATTGGTATTTTTATAAGTAACGCTCTTATTTCTAGAGCTACTGGTAGAGTTATGTTTGCAATAGCTTTACCTGTAAAAGATGAAAATGGCAGGATTATAGGTGTCTTTAGAGCAGCAGTATCAGTTGATAGTCTTAAGGAGATTTTAGAGCACGCTCGTTTAACTAAATCTGCGTTTGCTTTGTTAGTAGATTCAAGCGGTCAGATTGTAGTTGATACCTATGGTACCTATTCTATGAAACTCAACATTAAAGAAGCTTCCAAGGCGGGCTTTGGTGACTTGGAAAAGGCTTCCCCTGAAGTTTTATCTGGGAAAGAGGGTTATATTAAGTTAAAGATGCTGAATGATATCCCGGGGTACTGTTTTTACGCACCCGTGGAGATAACCAAAGGTTGGGTTTTGGCTGTTTTAGTTCCGGAGAGTGAGGTCATGGCTGATGTTTATAAGCTTCTTAGGATAGTTTCAATTAGTTTCGTTGGACTTATAGCTATATTATCATTAATAGTTTTCTTTGTAAGTTCTTCTATATCTAAACCTATAAAGTTTTTTGCTGAGAAGGTACTTCAATTTGGTCAAGGTAACCTTATGGTTAAATTTGAAGCGAAAGGTAAGGATGAGGTTGCTTACATGGCTAATGCTTTGAATCGAATGTCTGATATGCTTAAGGTTTATATAAAGACTATGGGAGAGATTTCTAATAAAATTAGTGCTTCTTCTCAAATTCTTAGTGGTGCTTCTCAAAAGATAAACGCTTCTTTTCAGGAAGTAGTATCAAGGATAGAAGAGGTAAGTAAGAACTCCCAAGACATTTCGGCTTCTGTGGAGGAGGTTACGAGTGGGATAGAGCAGGTTGCGG
>JANXBX010000030.1 GCA_025060595.1 Synergistota bacterium
GGAAGCCAGTCCAATAGCTGGAAATGTTTGTCTATAAATTCCTTATCTTTGTTAGCTGCTATCCAGGAGCGTAAAGAAGATGGTGCACCGATAAATAACCATTTGAATTTCACCCCTTGTTCCTTCAAGTACTTCGCTACACGGAGCATAAATTGGAAGCGACTAACAGAGAGTGTACCCACATGGATTATATCATACTGCTTCTCATACCAATGTAGAGAGTAGGAGGAGTTTTTAAAATCAAAAAGAGTAGGCAGATTGAGTAAAACTACGCTATTGTTTTTATTTACTTTCTTTTGAA
Organism: Synergistota bacterium; assembly: GCA_025060595.1. NCBI lineage: Bacteria > Thermotogati > Synergistota > Synergistota bacterium. Next base: position 302 of record JANXBX010000030.1, read on the forward strand.
GAGAGTAAGTGGGTAATACCAGTAGATCACAGAAAAGAGAAGGAAAAAATTCCAATAAGAACCTAAGTGAGGGTGTTAATAAAAACGAGAATTTTCTCAGCTTAGGGCTTCTCCTGGGTATAAATTCAGGGAAATCCTCGTGGATATCGTAAATTATCGCTCTCCGGCGGATACATTTCAAAAGAAAAGCCCAAGGTAAAAACTCGGGGTCATGGAAATGGTATATTTCTGCCCTTTGTTGGAGTGCGAGCAGGAATGCCTTTGCCCCCACTATGAACATTCTTTTCAGTCTGTTCTTGGTTTTGGGAAGAGCAACTATCTTTACTCCTTGAACCGTTTCGTTTCTTTGATGAGGGGCAATTAAAATCACCTCATAACCTACTTTCTTTAAACTTCTACACTCCCTCAGGAAAATCCTGGTATCATAATAAGGGTGAACTGTGGTTATATGGCAAACCTTCGGAATCGAATTATTTTTGATTTTTTGGGAATAGTTCATAGCTGTTTTAAATTGTAGCAATTTTACCCAAAACAGGCGATAGCTATAGGGTTTTTCCGTTATAACAAAAGATGTATATCCTTATGCCGAAGAAGGTCTCCAATAAATCTATGTTAACAAGCCTCTAGGTTATCCCTGGACAACTAATAAAGAATGAATTGCTTAGGTAATAGGTAAAGAACTTCTACCCCTGGGAAATCTTGGAGAGATGTTTAATGAGATGAAATAAAGGTGCGAGGAAGAAGGGAAGAGGGTATTCCTTGCTTTGGGATAAAGGACGGCGGAGTTATTGCAGAGTGTGGATATATTAAATATATGGAACACGCCTATTGATAGCTTCTTCTTAGTCTTTCCGTTTTGTTGAATAAAGCGATTGGGAAGTGGGTGGGTCTAAGAAAAATCCGCTCAAAAAGTGCTAAGCTACTTGAAGAAGCTTTTTAAATTTAAAATTGTCAATTCAAGTAAGTTTAAGAAGGGCTCCCACTGCTCACTTGCTCCAAAGCTTAGACCTTGATGAATTATTTAACAGAACCCTAAAATATAAACTGCGTAAGTCTTATATATTTAAAATTGGAGCTTTAATCT
>JANXBX010000031.1 GCA_025060595.1 Synergistota bacterium
TTAGGGATGTATCCTTCTCTTTCCCCCTTCCAGATGTAGAGGAAAAGGAAGTTTTGGAGATGGCAGTTACACTTTGGAAGGAGAACAAAGGTTGGCAGAAGGTGAGGGAGGAAACTTACAGGCTCTCGCTTTTTCCCAAAACTCTAAAACCCTCTTTGCCTCTTTTAATCCTGGGAGACCCCGCTCGCTTCCCCTTCCCAGCGACGGTTATCCGAGAGATAAACTCTGTGCAACCGTTTAGCGTGGTGGTCGTGGCGAGGCAGTTGAGTTCCAGGGAAGCGAACGACTTATTAGCTAAAGTAGAAGAGGGTTGCAAAGCGTTGATATTGGAGAGTTCCCCTCCGCTGACCGAACTCTTGAAGCTGTCCTTCAATAGCTACTCAGCGAAACGAGCCTTCGCTCCCTTCCAACACCCGATTCTCAGGGATATAGAAGAAAGAGAGCTATCCTTCTGGAGGGGGGGAAAAGTTGCCAAGGGAGGATACACTCCTCCTATCCTAGGAACGAGTAAACCCCTTATCTTCTGCGGAGCAGGAGATGTATGCTTATTGGAGATTAAAAGAGGTAAGGGGACCATCATCCTCAGCGAAATGGACATCTTAAACCAAATTAACCAGGAACCTCTTGCTCTCTTTCTCTTTGTAAAATGTGTGGAATACCTACATTCACTTCCTTTAAATGATTATCCCAAAGCGGGTATATTTGCCCGTCCTGACAGCCCTCTAACAAGAACCTTCACCGCCCTTGGGCTTGAGGCACCCCTGATAAAAGAGGCGGACTTGCAAGATTTTGATATAGTTATCGCAACTGGTCGTAGCCTCCCCTCAGCCACCGCTTTAAAGGAATTCTTCAGCCGGGGAGGAACTCTCCTTCTTTTAGCTCCTTCTACTGAGAGCGAGAAAACTCTAAATGAACTGCTACCCTCGCCTATAAAGAGCATCCCATATAGGGACGAGGTACAGTTGATAAGGGCGGGAAAGGAAAAGCTCACGGAGGGGATTTACCTTGATTGGTTGTTCTGGCTGGAAAGAGGTAGGTCAAGGAGCATAGTAAATCGCTACTTTGAAGGTCCAATCAAGCCCCTTCTCGTCACTCCCCTTACGGATTGGCGTAAGTGGTGCTGGCAGGGGGAGAATGTGAAAACAGCAGGTATCCTGAAAG
>JANXBX010000032.1 GCA_025060595.1 Synergistota bacterium
GAGGCGCTGACATAGTCAAGCCCTGCTTCGTGGAAGAATTTTACGCTGTCAGGGTCTCCTCCATGTTCACCGCAGATACCTACTTCGAGGTGTGGGTTTGATTTCTTGCCCTCCTCCGTCGCTGTTTTCACTAGCCTTCCAACACCCGTAACATCGATTGACTCAAACGGGTTACGCGGAAGTATCTTCTTCTCGAGATAGTCAGCCATGAACTTAGCTTCGGCGTCGTCTCTGCTGAACCCAAAGGTTGTCTGAGTCAGGTCGTTGGTTCCGAAGGAGAAGAAATCAGCGACTTCAGCGATTTCGGCTGCTGTTAGAGCGGCTCTGGGAGTCTCTATCATCGTTCCGACCTTGTAGTCGATTCTCTCCCCCAACTCTTCAAACACCTTCGACGCCGTCTCGTCTATTATTTTCCGGAGAGCGGCCAGTTCAGCACGCTCGCTCACCAGCGGAAGCATAATCTGAATTTTCGCTGTATCACCTAGTTTTCGTCTAACATCGATCGCAGCAGTCAGAATAGCCCTAACCTGCATCTCGTAAATTTCCGGATACCTTATCGCGAGCCTACATCCACGATGGCCGAGCATCGGGTTGTGCTCCTTCAACACCATGACTTTCCGGAGTAGTTCCTGACGGGCTGCAATCTCCTTCTCAGTTCCGGGTTTTGAAGCCAACTCGAACATTTCCTTGAGGATCTGTTCGGCGGGTGGGAGAAATTCGTGTAAAGGAAGGTCAAGGAGTCTCACCGTCACGGGCAGACCTCTCATGACTGCAAAGATCTGACGAAAGTCATCGACTTGGAACGGGAGAAGCTTCGCGAGGGCGGCCCTCCTTTCTTCTTGAGTTTGAGCCATTATCATTTCTCT
>JANXBX010000033.1 GCA_025060595.1 Synergistota bacterium
CTCAAACAGCCAGTGATATTGCAAAACTTGGTGGAGAGTTACAGACAGCAATAGGTAGATTTAAGGTTTAAAAATATAAAGTATAAAAAACATTGACATATTTTGTCACAAATTTATAGAATTAATTTAATCCCTGGGGGAGGTCGAAAGGCCTGAGAGTTCCCGAAAAGGGAAGACCCCTTGAACCTGATCCGGGTAATACCGGCGGAGGGAAAGGGAGAGACTGAGATAAAACCAGCCTCTATCCTTCAGGGATAGAGGTTTTTTATTTTTGGAGGTTTTATGAAAGTAAGGATAAACGGAAACTACATGGATGTTAAAGCAAAGACAATAGCAGAGCTTCTACAGGAGCTTGATATAAATCCACAAAGGGTTGTTGTTGAAGTGAATTTGGAAATCGTAAAGAGAGATAGATTCAATGATTATGAAATAAAAGAGGGCGACTCTATTGAGATCGTCAATTTTGTAGGAGGAGGGTAAAATGAATGATCCGTTAATAATAAGAGGAATTGAGTTTAAATCAAGGTTATGGGTAGGCACAGGTAAGTATAAAAGTTTTGAAGAAACTGCCCGTGCAATAGAAGCTTCTGGCACAGATGTGGTTACAGTTGCTGTAAGAAGAGTAAATATTATAGATCGTTCCAAGGAAAATCTTCTTGACTATATTGATCCTAAGAAATACAAAATTTTACCAAATACTG
>JANXBX010000034.1 GCA_025060595.1 Synergistota bacterium
TAAACAGTGCGTAACAGCTGACCGGCCGAGCGGCCGTGCGCCGAAAATTTAGCGGGGCTCAAGCCCGGTACCGAAGCTGCGGGCTCGTAAGAGCGGTAGGGGAGCGTTGTCTGTGGGTTGAAGTTTCACCGTAAGGTGGAATGGACTGCAGACAAGTGAGAATCCTGGCATGAGTAGCAGCGAAGACAGGTGAAAAACCTGTCCGCCGGAAGCCCCAGGTTTTGGCGGCAATGTAAATCATCCGCCAGTTAGCCGGGACCCTAAGGTGAGGCCGAAAGGCGTAGCCGATGGGAAGCGGGTCAACATTCCCGCGCCAGCGATGTGGAGCCAGAGTCGTGACGCAGGAGGCTAGGAAGAGCCACCTATGGAATGGTGGTCCAAGGTAGTAGGAGGGGGTGGCAGGCAAATCCGTCACCCCATACTCCGAGAGCTGATGGGGTAACTCTTCTGACGCCACACTGCCGAGAAACAACGGCGCTGGTGTTGAAACATCGCTGCCCGTACCGGAAACCGACACAGGTGGGCTGGGTTAGCAGCCTAAGGCGTCGGGGGAACTCTCCTCAAGGAACTCGGCAAATTGCCCCCGT